>CAZKWG010000144.1:0-12758 GCA_964556105.1 uncultured Enterobacterales bacterium
GATCCGGGCCAAGCGCGCCACGGGCGACACCGGCGACATCCTCTCCCGCCTCGTCTTCGCCCGCGACGTGGACGGCGACGGCGCGGGGATGAGCGAGGTGCAGCTCCACGACGAGGCGCTCGGGCTGCTGGTCGCCGGCCACGAGACCACCGCCGCCACCCTGGCCTGGGCCTGGTCCCTGCTCTCCCGTCACCCGGAGGTGGCCGACGCGCTGGCCCAGGAGGTCGAGGCAATCGCCTGTAACAGGACGTTACAGACCGATGATATCCCGAAGCTGACCCTGGCGGAGCAGATCTTCGCCGAGACCCTGCGCCTCTATCCCTCCGCCAACGCCATCCCGCGCCAGGCGGTGGAGGAGGTGGAGATCGGCGGGGTCACCATCCCGCGCCAGGGCATCGTCATGGCCTCCGCCTGGTGCACGCACCGCGACCCGCGCTGGTGGAGGGCGCCGCTGAGCTTCCGCCCGGAGCACTTCAGCCCAGAGGAGAAGGCGGGTCGCCCACGCTTCGCCTGGTACCCCTTCGGCGGGGGCGCCCGCACCTGCATCGGCGAGAGCTTCGCCTGGGCGGAGGGGGCGCTGGTCCTGAGCTCGCTGGCCCGGCGCTGGCGGGCCACCTTGCCCGCCGATCACCCGGTGGAGATCGAGACGCTGTTCACGCTGCGGCCGAGAGGCGGCCTGCCGATGACGCTGACGCGGCGCTGAGCCGGAGATCGGCGCGGCGGGCCTTGCGCGTCGGGCGGCGACGGTGTATTGATTGAACGTTCAATCAACAAGTCGAGCCCGCCATGTCCCCCCGTCGTCGCCTCCCTCCGCCCGAAGACGTCCGCACGCACCTGCTGGACGCCGCCCTTCGCGCCTTCGCCCGTCACGGCTACGAGGGCGCCAGCGTGCGCGACATCGCCGGTGAGGCCGGCGTGGCCCAGGGGCTGCTGTATCACTACTTCCCGAGCAAACAGGCGGTGTTACAGGCGCTCTTCGAGCGCAGCGGCGCGCTGGTGATGGAGGCCTTCGCCCACGCCGCTGTCGTGCCCGACCCGGCCGAGCGCCTCGGCGCCCTGGTGCGGGTGAGCGCCCAGCTGGTGCGCGAGCACCAGGACTTCTGGCGGGTCTCCTACGGCGTACGCTTTCAGCACAGCGTGGTCGCCGGGCTGGCGGTGGGCATCGCCGCGCAGTCCGAGCTCTACCTGAGCCTGTTCAGCGCCCTGCTCACCGAGCTCGGCCGGGCGGAGCCCGAGGTGGAGGCCCGCCTGCTCTTCGCCACGCTGGACGGCGTCTTTCAACACTTTGTCCTCGACGCGGATCGGTACCCGCTCGACCTGGTGATCGAGCGTCTCATCCTCCAACATGGCGGCGCGCCCGCCGAGCGTGCAACATGAAGCGCATGCAGCTCGTGGAGCTGGAAGATCTCCCCTGGTTTCCCGCCATCCTGCGCGACGGCGGCACCGCCTTCCTGGAGACCGCGGAGCGGCTCTCCGGGCACGCGAAGATGCTGGTCCCGACGCTGGCCAGCGCGATTCGGCGCACGGGCGCCACGCAGCTCCTCGACCTCTGCTCGGGTGGCGGTGGCCCGGCGCGCGTCGTGGCCCAGGCGCTCGCCGAGCAGGGGCTGCCGGTGCAGATGACCCTCACCGACCGCTATCCCAACCTGGCGGCCTTTCGACACGCGGAGCAGCAGAGCGGCGGAAGCCTGCGCGGCTGCGCGGCGCCCGTAGACGCCACCGCCGTGCCCGCCGAGATGGGCGGCTTTCGCACCATCTTCAACGCCTTTCACCACTTCCCGCCGGCCCAGGCTCGCGCGATCCTCGCCGACGCCGTGGCGAAACGCCAGCCCATCGGCGTCTTCGAGGTGGTGAGCCGCGAGCCGCTCATGCTGCTGGCCCTGCTGCTCACGCCGATCTCCGTCACGCTCACCATGCCGCTGTGGCGCCCCTTCCGTTGGCCCTGGGTGCTCTGGACCTGGCTCATCCCGGTCATGCAACCCTTCGTGCTGTGGGATGGGCTGGTCTCCTGGCTGCGCATCTACAGCCCGGACGAGCTGCGCGCGCTGGTCGCCACCATCGACGCGCCGGACTGGGACTGGGAGATCGGCACGATCAAGCTGGGCGACGCCCCCGCGCACGCCACCTACCTGATCGGCACGCCGCGGGCCTGACTCAGCGCTTCGTCCCCAGCTCTTCGGTCGGGGGCAGGGCGCCGAGCAGCTCGTAGCAGCGCACCACCCGCGAGATGCCCTTGGGCTTCGCCTCCAGCACGAACTGCGAGGCGAAGCGCCCGCGCAGGGCGTCGGCCGTGGTGTCCGAGATGAGGATCTGGCCCGGCGCGGCGAGGCCCTCCAGGCGGGCGGCGAGGTTGACGGTGGCGCCGAGCACGGTGAAGTCGCTGCGCCGCACGCTGCCGATGTCGCCGGCCACCACGCGGCCGGAGTTCATGCCGACACGGAACTGGAGCCGCTCGCTCTCGGGCAGGCCGCGGTTGGCCTCGTCGAGCGCCCGCCGCATGTCCAGGGCGGCCTGGGCGGCGCGGAAGGCGTGATCCTCCATCGGCAGGGGCGCGCCGAAGACGGCCATCAGGCAGTCGCCGATGAACTTGTCCAGCGTGCCGTCCCACTGAAAGATCGCCTCGGACATGTTGCTGAAGCAGCGGTTGAGCAGCTTCGCCACCTCGCGCGGCTCCAGGCGCTCGCAGCGGGTGGTGAAGCCCACCACGTCGGCGAAGAGCACCGTGACCTCGCGCTCGTCTGCGGCGAAGGCCTCGCCGGCCTGGCCCGCCTGGCGGATGCGGTCGATGACGGCCGGCGAGTGGTAGCGCTCCAGCCGCTGGCGGCGCAGCTGCTCGGCCAGCACCGACTCCTGCAGCCGCGCGGTCTCCAGCGCGATGGCGGCGTGGTTGGCCAGGGCGGAGAGCAGGTCGAGGTCGAACTCGTCGAAGGCCTGCACATGAAAGGTGGTGTCTACGTAGATGAGGCCGTCCACCCGGTCGCCCACCCACAGCGGCGCGGCCATCGCCGAGCGGATCCCCTGCAGCACGATGGAGAGCCCGCCGGCGAAGCGGGGATCGGCCTGGGCGTCCACCGTCATGACGCTGACGCGCTCGCTGGTGACCTTCTCGGCGATGGTGCGCGAGATGGAGAGGCTGCGCAGCTCGCGCCCGCCCGCGCCCCGCTGGCGGGTGGCCCGCTGCTGGAGCTTGCCGTGCTCGTCGCGCAGCAGGATCGCGCCGCGCTCCACCAGCAGGTGGTCGAAGACGAGATCCAGCACCACTTGTAGCGTCTCGTCCAGCGGGCGGCTGGCCAGCAGCGCCTCGGAGACCCGCGTGACCACCGAGAGCAGGCGCCGCGTGCGGTCCAGCTCCGTCTGCTGGGCGTCCCCGACCGAGCGCGCCCCACCTTTGGCGAGGGCCTTGAAGTCGATGGCGTTGCGCACCATCGTCGTGCCCGACTCGACGCTGTCCTCTCCGCTGGAGAGGGCGCCGGTGTCGGCCTCCTGAAAGCGCAGCCGAAGCTGGCCGAGGATCAGCGTGTCGCCCGAGCGCAGCTCGCCGGCCGCACGCCCGATCTCGCCGACGAAGGTGCCGTTCTTGCTGCCCAGATCGGTGGCGCGCCAGACGCCGTCCTTCCAGGTGAGCCGCGCGTGTCGGCGCGAGATCGAGCCGTCGGGGATCATCAGGTCGTTCTCTTCGGTACGGCCGATGGTGACCTCTTCGCCTGTCAGGCGGAAGGTCCGCGACTTTCCGTCGAACTCGTACTGGAGAAGCGCCTTCACGATCCTGCCTCGAAGCTCGTCACCGGGGCCGCCCATGACCCCTGCCCGTTCAATGTATCGCGGGCGGGGCACAATGCTCCTATGCTGCCTGACACGAGCCGAGATGGGGAGGGCGACGATGGTGATCTGGCTGCTGCTGGCCTGCGGGAGAGACAAGGGGGAAAGAGATGATTCGGAGCCCTGGCTGGAGGTGAGCGAGGTCGCCGAGGTCGTGTCCGGTCTGGGCTTCGTCTCCGACGCCACGCCCTCGCCCGACGCGCGCACCGTCTATTACCTGGCCAGCGGCCCCTGGTCGGTCTGGTCGGCGCCCTTCGAGGGGGAGGGCGCGAGCGCCCAGCTCGCCGAGCTCAGCGCGCCGCGCAACGTCGTCGTGGACCCGAGCGGCGAGACGCTCTACATCTCGGATGGGGACGGGATCCTCAGCCTGCCCAGCGCGGGCGGGGAGCCCACCCTGTTCACCGAGTCCGGCGGGACCAGCCCGGAGGGCCTGCACGTGCAGGACGGCTGGATCTGGTTCACCGGCCTCAGCCCGAGCGGCAGCGGCGCCATCGGCCTTCATCGCCTGGAGGTGGAGTCCGGCGCGGTAGAGACGGTCGCCGAGGGCAGCCCCTTCTACTCACCGGAGGGCGTCGTGGTCGAGGAGGGGGGCGAGGTCGCCTGGGTCTGCGACAGCGCGGCGGGCGCGGACAGCACGGGCGCGCTCATCCGGGTCGAGGGAGGAGAGGGCAGGCGGGTGCTGGACGGCTTCGAGGCCGGCAACCCCTGCGGCGTGGCGCTCGGCGTGGGCGCCCTGCTGCTGTCCTCGCTCGCCAGCGGCAAGAGCCAGCTCCTGCTCTACGACGTCGCGTCCGGCGAGACCGGCACCTACAACGCTGGCATCGGCGAGAACGTCGGCAGCGGCGGCATGCACGCGGCCCACGACGCCCCGGGCATCTACGCCTGGACCGGCCTCAAGCCCGGCGGCGAGGGCGTGGTCCATCGTGTGGAGGTGGAGTGAGCAGGGCTCAGGCGATGCGCTCCAGCACGATCCGGTAGTTGGAGCACAGCACGCCGTCTACCTCGGTGAAGACCAGCACGCCCGGGGACTCCAGCGAGTCGTCCAGATCCGGGTCGTGGGCGAATTTCGTCTGCGAGGAGAGGATGACGAAGCCCTCCGCCGTCGTCTGGTAGTGGATGTGGGGGCGCATCAGGCCCACCTCGTCCAGGTAGGGTGGGGGCTCGATGGTCTCGAACCACAGCCGCCCGTCCGCGTCGGCGATCAGCGCCGTGCGGTAGGGCAGCTCGGCGTCCTCCATCTCGTAGCTCTCGTCGGGGCCGCAGTGCCAGATCTCCACCAGCGCGCCGGGGATGGGCGCGCAGTTCACGTCCGTCACCTCGACGTAGAGGCGAATCGGCGTGCCCTCGCGGCCGTAGATGTTCAGGTTGTTCCGCGCGGGCGCGCCCTCGATATAGAAGGGGCCCAGCCCGCGCACCTCGGTAGGCAGCGAGCAGTCCTCGGAGAGCTCGACATAGGGCTCCCAACTGGCGCCGGTCTCGCCGCCCGAGTCCAGGCCTGTCTCGCCGCCCGAGTCCAGGCCCGTGTCCCGCGAGACCACCGGCGTCTTGCTGGGATCGCAGCCGATGATCAGCAGGGCGCCGCCAGACTGCAGCAGCGCGCGACGGGTGAGGGAGGGATGGCGTCGCATGGGGGCTCCTGGGGGACATGAGGTGGATAACGGAGCCCGCGGGGGAGGGGTAGGGGGTCAGAGGCGCTGAGGCGGGAACGCGCAGCCCCAGGCGAAGGCGAGCGGGCCGAGGTCATCGCGCAGCGGCGTGTGGCCCGGCGGGATCAGACGGTCTAGATGGTCCGGGTTGTCGCGAGCGTGGTCGCGACAGGCCTCGACGAGCTTGCCGGGGATGGCGGGCAGAAAAACACAGGTGCAGGGTTCTTCTTTGAGGCGCGAGCAGCCCGCACCACACTCTGGTGGGCAGGCGACGCTCAGCCCGAGGGCAGCGATGACGTCCTCGAGATAGCGGCGCTCTTGCGCCGTTTCAGCCTTGTTCAACGAGCGCCGCGTCAGGCCCCTCTTCAGCGGGAGCCAGGCGGTCGGCGTCGCGCCGTCGAAACAACGAGGCGCCAGCAGGCCAGCCTCGATCGCGCGGTCGATGGTCGGGCGCGCGACACCGGTCTCCCAGCGTCGTGTCGCGGCGACCGCGAGACGCTCTGGGATCAGGTTCTCCAAGGTGCAGGCGGGAGTCACCCAGGTGCCGAGCGTGGCGTCTGGGCGTTCGCGAGCGAGCGCGTCGACCTTGCGGGCGGTGTCCCCGAGGCCACCCTTCGGCCGACGTCGGTCGCTGTCGAAGACGACCAGCACCGCTCTGCCGTGACCGAGCAATGACCGTGCCTCGAGGGCAGTACTGTCGCCGCCTCCCCCGCGCGGCTCCAGGCTGGTGGTGACACCAGGAGTCTTACGAGAGACAAGGCGGGCGATGAGCTCGATCAGCTCAGCATCGACCTGATGTTCGGCCAGCAGAACCGTGCGCTGCGTCGACGCCGAGTCCTTCAGCGCTGCGAAGGGGAGGTGCAGCGTCCGCTGCGGGCCATCCGCCTTCCACTCCCTGTAGTCTGCTTGCGCGTGGACCCGAACGCGGGCGCGCGCCGCCTCCCAGAGCTGACGGGCGTCGTCTTCCCGCAGCCTTGCGTCGTCCAGCGCCTGACGCGCCTCTCTCGACAGCTCGGGGATGCCTACCATCCATGGATAGAGACGGCGCTCGAAGCATAGAACGTGTTTGCCTTCGCGGTGCGCGCGCGTGAGATTGTCCAGCGCCGCACGAAAGGCGAGATCCTCAGTCAGGTGCGTGTGCTGCAGAAAGTCGTCGGCGAAGAGTCTGAAGATCATGGCGTCGCGGAGAAGAAGCCGATCGGCCAGTTGTCCAGGCTCCCGTCCTCACGGAAGGTCGCCGTCCGAACGCTCGTGTCACCCTGGGCGTCCTGCTCGAAGCAGAGCACCGAGACGTTCTGGGGATCGAGCTTGCCCAGGGCGACCTGCATACCGACCTCAGCGATGATGGCCTGGGAGTGGGTCTCTACGAGGACTCGCGGACCGTGCTCACGCGCCAGCAGCGCCAGCGCACGACCTATGAGCGTCTGCTGGCGGGGGTGGAGGTGGAGCTCTGGCTGCTCGACGGCGAAGAGGGCAGCAGGGCTTGGCGCCCTGTGTTGGGAGCGATCAGGGTTGTGCATCAGCCAGAGCTGCACGAGGAAGGGGAGCATCTGGGAGTAGCCGAAGCCGACGTCCACGAAGTTGAACGTGCCCTGCGGGAGCTGCACCTGAAGTCGCACATGGCCTGCGTCGGCCAGCGCGGAGACCCCGAAGCCCATTCGCTCCATCAGCCAGGCGTGGAGCGCGTCGCGCCGCGCCTGGGGCAGCGCGTGCAGGACCATGGCCAGGTTGGAGCCGCGCGGATCGAGGAGATCGATGGCGAGCTCCTGGAATCGGTAGAAGCGCTCGGGGCTCGCCCGGAATGGGCCCATGTAGGCGATGGATCTCGCGAAGGAGGCCAGGCGTCGGCTCGCCCATGAGGTCTGACCCGGGAGCCTCCCGATCTTCGCGAGCAGCGTGAGTCTGTCCAGGCGCGCTGGTTCGGTCTCGAACATCTGGCGCACGTTATTGTGCCAGATCGCGCTATGGACCCCTCCCTTCTCCTGTAGCGTCTGCTTCAGGCCGTGCCCGCTCAAGATATGGTCCATGATGGTGGCGAGCTGCGCTGCGGCCACGGTGCCCTCAGCGAGACGCTCCAGCTCCACCCTCAGCGGTCCGCTGAAGAGCTGATCCGTCACCTCGTCCGTCTGGCCGAGGTAGCGGTTGTTTACGACAAAGCCAGGTATCAAGCCGTCCTGGTTCGCGACGACGGAGCCGATGCGCTCCGTCGCATCCAGCTCGGGCCCCCCACCGGACGAGAGGTGCAGCTGCCCGTCCGCACCATACCGAATCTGCATCGGGCCCGCATGCCCCGGATTCGACAGCCGCAGGGTCGAGACGTTCGTCTGCTCGTCGGCCCCTTGGAGGTCTATCTCACATCCAGGGATGCCCGTCGGTTCCGGCTGGTATGTCTCGTACTGAAATCCGAACGTGATCTCCGAGGTGCCTCTCCGCACCGCGTCCTTGAAGCCACCAAAATCCACTGACCCGTCCTGAAACCAGAGCACCGGGCCGCGCGTCCGGCTCTCTGCGCTCTGCCGCAACAATGGGAAGAACCGCAAGAAGGTGCTCTTCCCGGATCCGTTCGGCCCGACCAGCAACATCAGCGGCTTCAGCTCGATGTAGCCCGTGTCCACCAGGCTGCGGAGGTTCTTTAGCCGGACGGCGCGCAGGACCTGGGGGAAGACGATGGCCATGGCCTCGTTCTAACGTGACCCGCTCTCTCCCACCACCTCCGGCAGCACCAGCGTCGCCCGGTACACCGTCTGCTGGGCGGGGCGCGTCTCAGCGGCCTCGGCGATGGAGCCGGCCACGTTCGGGTGCGCCTCGAAGGCGGGGAAGCTGCTGCTGGTGAGCACCAGGACCAGCTCCGAGCCGGCGTGCAGCTCGGCCTCCAGCGGGGAGGCGTCGGCCAGGACCGTCACGCGCTCGCCCGGCGTGTAGGGCTGGCGTGGCGCGCCGTCGCGCAGGGCCAGGGTGACGAAGCCCTCGCGCAGGATGATCTCCGGGCCGTCCGCGCGCTGCTCCAGCAGGCGGAAGCCGAAGGCCGTGTCGGGCGCGTCCGAGGCCACCTCCAGGCTCACGGCGATCTGACCGGCGAGGTGGAGGGGCGCCGCGAGCGGGGCAGAGCGGAACTGCAGCACGTCCTCGCGCCGATCACAATGTGCAGGCGAGCGGATGAAGCCGGGGGGCACGCCGTTCATCAGCGGGACGACGCCCGCGAGCAGGCCAGATCCACCCCTGCTTGGGAGCGGGTCCTCCGGGTCATAGCGGTACTGGAGCGGCGCGGCGAGCGGCGCCCCTCCTTCGGTCAGCGTCCCGTCGCAGCGTCCCGCGCCGGCGGCGGCCTCGAAGCGGCGCTCGGTCGTCGGGGGAGGCCAGGTGGGGTAGTGTTCCCAACGGTCGCCGCCGATGACGTAGCTGAAGACGCCGGAGAGGTCTGTAACAGACGTTACACCTTTCAAGTTCGCGTCCAGCCAGGCGATGACGCGGGGGAGCTGCAGCGCCCCGTCTCCGCCGGCGAGCGGGTCGTCCTGACCGCGCAGCGGCACGTCCGCCGGCGAATTGCCCAGGTGATCCCAGGGCCCGATGACGAAGAGGCTGCGTTCGCGCTGGGGCAGGACGGCCCAGGCCTCGACCTGGGCGTCGATGAAGGGATCCGACCAGCCGCCGACGAACATCACGGGCACGTGGGTGTTGGCGGCGGCGGCCCCGAAGCGGGCGGGATCGCCGCTGGTCCAGAACGGGGAGGCGGGGTCCTCTCCCGCGAGCCAGGCGCGGTACCAGGGCACGACCTGGCCCGCGGCGACCTCGTCCATCGTCATGCGCGGTCGGTGCGCGAGGGCCCGGTGGTAGCGGCGCCCGGCCACCATGCCGGCGTCCTCGTCCGGCATCAGCGCCATCCAGGCGGTCATCAGCTCGTGCCGCATCAACCCGCTCTCGTAGGCGCTCGTGTACAGCGAGGGAGCGAAGACGCGCGAGACCATGGCGGAGATCCCGCCTGGATCCTCCGCGACCACGGTCCAGCCCGTGGCGGCCAGGTAGCTGTCGCCGATCCAGACGATCTGCTGGTTGGACCACGACTGCTGGTGGATCCAGGCGATCAGGTCCTCGCCGTCCTTCTCCTCATGGACGAAGGGCTCCCACACGCCGCCGGAGCGCCCCTGGCCGCGGGTGTGCTGAAACACACAGGCGTAGCCGGCCTCGTTGAGCTGCCGGCACTGCCAGGCCAGGATCGGGTCCATCGGGTAGGGGACGCGCGTGACCACGGTGGGGAAGGGGCCATCGCCCTCGGGGAGGAACCACACCGTGTAGAGCGGCGTCCCGTCGCGCGCGGGGACCTCGAGCTTGCCGCGCGCGTCCCCGGCGCGGGCGGCGAGCGAGAGCGCGAAGAGGAGGGAGATCAAGGCATCTCCATGATATATATCCGCTTGAACGTACGCGTCAGGTCACCCTCGCGGCCCTGCGCGGCGATGGCCAGCCAGGTCTTGCCGTCCGTGCCCTTCACGACGTCCAGATCGCCGTTGCCCAGGGTGGCGGTGGCGAGGGTCTTCAGCGCGATGTTCTCGCCGAGCGTGGCGATCATCACCGGGTCGAGCCGGTTGTCGTCGTCCGAGACGTAGACCAGCCGCCCGTCCGGCGTCCAGCTCGGTCCGCGCACGTTGAGCACCACGCTCTGGGCGACCAGGCGGGGCGCCCCCCCGGCGACGGGCACCACGTAGAGGTCGAAGCGGTCGCTCTTCGTGTGGTTCGAGTAGAAGGCGATCTGCGTCCCGTCCGGGCTGAAGCGGGGGCGGGTCTGGGTGTGGCTCCAGTCGGTCATCGCCACGGGCGCCGGCCTCTCCACGTCGCGGAGCAGGAGGATCTGGTCGCCCGAGTCCGTGTGGCTCACGTAGGCGAGCATGCGACCGTTGGGCGACCAGGCGGCGTAGAGCTCGGCCGTGTCCGGCGTGCTGGCCAGCACCCTGGGCGGCGCGCTCAGGTTCGCCGCCTCGAGCAGGTAGAGATCGCCCTGGCCTGTGCGGCTGCTGGAGAAGGCGATCCAGCGCCCGTCCGGCGACCAGGCGGGCCCGCCGTCTACGCCCGGCCCGGTGGCCAGGGCCGTGCCCGAGTCCAGGTACAGGTCATAGTCTCGGTTGCCCGCCGACGCGCTGTAGACGAAGCGACCCGGCGCGTTGGGCGCCCAGGACAGCTCGTGCGAGACGCTCTCGCCCCCGCCGGTGGTGGTGAAGCCGCTGGTCAGGCTGGTGGTGGCGGGCCGCGTCGGCATCACCCGGCGGGGGTTGGGCTGGCCCGGGGTGTACACATAGAGCGCCACCGAGCGCTTCTCGTGATCGTTGACCTCCCAGGCCAGCTTTGAGCCGTCCGGCGACCAGCTTGGCGCCTGGCAATTCGCCTCGTAGAGCGGGCTGGCCGGGCGCGCGCCCGCGAGCGCCGCGGCGGTGAGCAGGGGGAGGAGCAGGGGGAGCGCAGGCATGGGTGAAGGGAGCTTATCCTGATGGGCTCGCGGGTGGCCTCATGCACGAAGAACACCTGGGCGGGCCGCCTCAGGCCCCAGGTCGACGACGCGCGCCGCGATCGGCCCACGTCCCGCTGCGCCTCTCGCTGGGCGAGACGCGCGCGCTCACCGTGGGCACGCGGCTCGAGACGGGCGCCATCGTCGTGGCGCTGTCGCAGGCCGTCGATCCGCGCTGAGCGGAGCTCCTGGACCTGTCGGTCTCTCTACTGAACCGCGCCTTCGACCGGCGCCGCCGCCGCTGCCGCGGCCTGGGCCGCCGCCTCCGCCGCGACGCGCTCGGCCTCGACCCGCGCCGCCGCGTCCGCCTCGACGAGCGGCTTGAGCGTGGCCAGCCCCTTGTCGAACTGGGGCGCCAGCATGGTGTCCATGCCGCCCATGAACATGCACATGACCTTGGACATCATGTTCATGCCGCCGTCCATGGCCCAGGTCACCCTGGTCTGCTCGCCCTCGGCGGCCAGCGAGAAGGTCACCGTGCCGGTGTCCTCGAAGGGCTCGATGAAGTGCATCTCGTGGACGGTCTTCTCGTTCTCGACGCTCTCCACCAGGCTCATCTTGCCCTTGCCCACCTCGGAGTTGCCCTCCCAGGTGTTCCAGGCGCCGACGCCGAACGCGGGGTCGGAGATCTCCATCTTCTGGTTGGGGTCGATGTGCTGCCAGGGGTTCCAGGCGGGCCACTTGTTGTAGTCGTTCATGTAGGGGAAGACGTCGGCGGGCGCGGCGGCGACGGTGAGGCTGCGCTCGACGTGGTAGGTGTCGGGCTGGCCGGACGCGGCGACGAGGACGCCGCCAACACCAAGGGCGAGGAGCGCTGCGGCGATCTTGAGGAGCTTCTTCATGGGGGAAACCTCCGAGCCCAACCTGTCTCGCCCGCGATTGCACAACAAGCTGTTACAGCACCTTGTAACAGGAGAGTCCGCAAGGGCTAGGGTCAATCTGAAAAAAGTGGTCCAGGTTCCGCGGCGTGCTTCGTTAGCCACTCCTGGCACAAGGACCGCATGGACAGCCTCACCGACCCTCAGCTCCTGACGCTCTTCGCCCGCGGACGCGAGTCGGCGTTCGAGGAGCTGGTCCGACGACACGGCGCCGGCATCAAGGGCTACGCGCTGCGAATGCTGCACAGCCCGGAGCAGGCCGAAGAGATCTACGCCGAGACCTTCCTGCGCGTGGCCGTCGCGCGCGGCGTCTGGGAGGATCGGGGGACGGTGCGGAGCTGGCTCTTCACCATCGCCCACCGACTCTGCCTGGACGTGCTGCGGCGGCGGGCGACCGAGCGCCGCGCTCAACCCGGCGTTCTGGAGATGGGCGCGAGCTGGAGCACACCGCCCTCGCCAGAGGCCAGCGCCTTGATGGGCGAGCGGGCCACGCAGCTCGAGCAGGCGCTCTCCGCCCTGCCCACCGAGCACCGCGAGGTGCTGCTGCTGCGGGTGGTGCACGGGCTGTCGGCGTCCGAGTGCGCGGCCACGCTCGGCGTGCGCGAAGACCAGGTTCATTCTCAGCTCTCGTATGCTCGGAAGAAGCTCCGCGAGCTGTTGGAAGCGCCCCCGGCGCGGCGAAAGGAGGCGCGATGAGCCATCCCGAGTGGCCGGAGCGCGACGAGGATCTGGACGGGATGCTGGGCAGCCTGGGCACGCCGGAGCTTGCGCGTCCGCAGGCGGCGCCCGCGGAGATCCTGGGGAGGGCGATCCTGCTCGCGCCCCCGGTCGTCGTCGGGTTGACTGGATGGAGGCTGGCGGCGACGCTGGCGGTGGCCGTCGGCGGCGGGTTCCTGGGCGGGATGCTTGCTCGCGAGCGCG
>CAZKWG010000145.1:0-12743 GCA_964556105.1 uncultured Enterobacterales bacterium
CGGCCTCCCCCCGGCGACGCCGCTCCTCGCGCGCCGCCGCCTGGATCTCGTCCACGATGAGATCCACGTTCGCCCGGCGCTCTCGCCCGACGAAGCGCCCGGTCAGCTTCGTGTCCGTCCGCAGGACCCCGCGCTCGTAGAGGTCCCACATCTCCGGGCCGAAGCGGTACTGGTTCAGCTCGGGCGCGAAGCGACCCAGGAAGAGGGTCAGGTTCTCCACGTCGCGGACCAGCAGCTTGCGGGCGTTGCGGTTCACCGCCGGGTCCACCCACTGGGGGAAGTCGATGATGACCGGGCCGTTCTCGCCGATCAGCACGTTGAAGTCGCTGAGATCGCCGTGAACGACGCCCGCGCAGAGCATCCACACCACCTGCCGTAGCAGGAAGCGCATCAGCTCGCGCGCCTCGTCGTGGCTCATGTCCACGTCCACCATGCGCGGCGCCGGGTGCCCATCCCAGCCGCGGATCAGCTCCATCACCAGCACGCCGTCTACAAAATCGTAGGGCTCGGGGACGCGCACGCCCGCCGCCCGCAGCTTGTAGATCGCGTCCACCTCGGACGTCCGCCAGGCGCTCTCGATCTGCTCCCGCCCGAAGCGGCTCTTCTTCGCCATCGCCCGCTGATCGCGCGAGTTCCGCGTGCGCCGCCCCTCGGTGTAGTCCGCCCGCTGGTGGAAGCTGCGCTGGTGCGCCTCCTTGTAGACCTTCGCGACCCGCAGCTCGCCGTCTGCCTCCACCAGAAAGACCTCCGCCTCCTTTCCGCTCATGAGGGGCCGCACCACGTCCTGGATGACGCCGATCTCCAGAAGGGGCGCGAGACGATCGGGGACTCTCATGCGGGGACAGCTCCTGCAGACATCGGTCATCCCCTAACGCTACAAGCCTCTGGCGCGCTCCCCGAGGCATGGACACAAGACGCTTGACGCGCGCCGTGGACTCGGGAATGGTTTCACGTATCATGCCCGTCACGGACACGATCTCTTCGTCAGGAGCGCTGTCCTCGACCTCTCCTCAGGGTCCCGTCGAGGATCCGTTGCGGGATCCACTGGCGGACCCGCTCGAGACGTCCGAGGTCCTGCCGCCCATCCCGACGCCCGCGCCGGAGCTCGTGGTCTCGGGGACGCCCGAGGACGAGGACGCGCACCGTCGCTGGGCCGGGGGCCTGGGCGCTTTGAACGCGCTGGCCGATCGGATGGCGGAGGCGCCGCTGGGCGGCTCGGAGCTGATGCGGATGCTCGGGGAGATCCGCGAGAGCTACGGCTTCAAGTCGCTGACCGGCGGCGTCGAGGCGGAGACGGAGGGCTGGTGGCTGGAGGGTGACCTGAACCCGAAGGTCAAGACAGACACGGGAAGGACGAGTCCCTCTACGAACCCGTACGCGCGCACGTTCACGGGCTCGCGGCGCGAGAAGAAGGTTGACGAGACCACCGGGGCTAATTTCCAGGCGCTGCGCCTCTTCCTGGACGACACCAACGACCCGCCGACGGTGGACGGCTACAGCTTCACCGGAGGGGACGGAAAGACAGGAACCGTGCTGGCTACCCCGGAGAACCCCGAGGCGGTGCGCACGGGCCGCACGATCGTTCGAGACAGCTACACCGTCCAGATGCGCGCCTACGAGACCGACGACACGTCTGGGTACAAGACCTACAAGGTCGAGATCCCGCACGAGTTCCTGGAGAACATGGGGTTGAGCACGGACCAGCCCGCCGTGCTGTCCAGCAGCTTCCACGCCAGCAGCGGCAACCCCTTCGGGCGCTTCGAAGAGAACAAGAACGTCTATATCAAGCTGGACAAGAGCGCGTTCAACTCCAAGGCCATCAAGAACCTCGAGGAGAAGCTGAAGGGGAAGTACGGGGACGGCCACCTGCTGGACACCGGCGACAGCGTGCCCAAGGGCTACAAGCTGGACCACACGAGCGGGCTGGGCTTCGAGGTCTACGTCCCCGACACCGCCACCGACCATGGCGCCACAACCCTGAGCCAGACCGAGATCAACGGGCTGGTGACGATCGCGACGACGAGGCTCACGGGCATCAGCGTCGGCGACCGGTCGAGCACGGGCGGGTCGAAGACGGGCGAGTCCAACAAGGCCCGCCTCCGGAAGTTCGAGGGCAGGAACCGCGGAGACTCCCAGACCAAGGTGATGGGCGGCTCGCCCAACGACGTCGCCGCGACCCTCGGCCTGAACACGAGCTGGAGCTGGGAGTGGCTCCACCTCATCGCCCACCACTTCGGCGGCGGGGACGGCAAGCCGCAGGTCGCGACGAACCTCGTGCTGGGCACCGACCACGCCAACTCCCGCATGCTGGAGATCGAGGAGGGGCTGGCCACCGCGCTGCGGGGGGATCGCATGAAAAAGGTGGAGTTCGACGTCAAGCCCACGCTGCTGGACAGCAGCGTGCCCTGGCTGGCGTCCAAGATCACCTACGGCATCAAGATCGACGGCAAGGTCAGCAGCGAGGAGTTCTACCCGTTGAACAACGCGAAGCCGCCGGTGGTCGGGCTCGAGACCGCGCGCGAGCTGGCGGGGAACATGGTCTGAGCCGCGCTCTTCGGGCCGGCTCAGTCCTCGACCGCCGCCTTCAGCCCGCCGACGATCTCCTTGCCCTGCGACTGCCAGGCGATGGGCAGCGCGAAGGCGGGGATGTCCGGCCCCAGATCGGCCTGCCAGACATAGGTGAAGCGGCTCGCCCCGCCCTCCGCCGGGCCGACGCGGAATTCACCCTCGAAGGCCGTCAGGCGCAGCCCGGTCACCGGGATCTCCGGGTGAGCGGCGCTCTTGAAGGTGATCACGCGGTCTGCCCCGTCGCTAACGCGCTCCAGGTGGACCACGTAGTCCCGCGCCGGCAGCGGGAACGGCAGCGAGACCACCTGGTGGGCGAGGCCGGGCCTCAGCTCCACCGAGCTGGAGATCCGCGAGAACAGGCGCGCGTGGCCCCCGATGTCGTCGAGCAGCGCGTAGACCCGCTCCGGAGGCGCCTCGATGATGCCCGTCGCGCGGCACCAGGGCACGCTCGCGGCGCGCGAGCAGGAGACGGTGACCTCGCCCTCCGTCAACACCTCCCAGCCGGAGCTGGGGGCCGTGGCGAGGGCGACCGAGATCGCGAGGAGCGCGGGGGAGGGCACGGGTCAGGCTCCAGCAGCAACAGAGCAGGGCTAACCGGTTCTCCGGCCCGCGCGCGGGCGCTCGGATCGGTCACGACCGAGCCCGCCCCACCGGAACGCCCCACTCCCCTGCCGGGTTAACGAGCCCGAACGGAGGTCTCGTGCGCACGACCCTGCTCCTGCTCCTCTCTTTGCTCCCGCTCCGCGCGGCCGAGGCCGCCCCCCGCTTCGAGCTCGTGGAGAGCGCGCCCGCCGAGACCACGCTGGACCACGCGGACATCGCCAACGCCGCCGAGGTCTGGATCGCCATGATCGACGGCGCCACGACGCGCATCGACCTCTCGCACTTCTACGTCAGCTCCAAGCCGGGCAGCCGGCTCGAGGAGGTCATCGACGCGCTGGCCCGCGCCGGCAAGCGCGGCGTGAAGATCCGCTTCCTGGTGGACGCCAATTTCCGCGGCTCGAACCAGGATGACCTCGCGCGCCTGGAGAAGCTGAAGGGCCTCGAGCTGCGGCGCATCGACTTCGAGAAGCTGGCCGGCGGCGTGCAGCACGCCAAGTATTTCCTGGTCGATGGCCGCGAGGCCTTCGTCGGCAGCCAGAACTTCGACTGGCGCAGCCTGGAGCACATCCAGGAGCTGGGCGTGCGGGTGGAGGAGCCCGCCCTGGTCGGCGCTCTGCAGGACGTCTTCGAGACCGACTGGGCCCTGGCCGGCGGAGCGAGCCCCACGACGCGCGTCCACGCCTCCAAGGCCAGCTTCCCCGTCACCATCGGTCAGGACGAGGCCGCGCTGAAGATCACCCCCGCCCTCAGCCCCACGGGCTGGCTCCCCGACGAGGCGCTCTACGACCTGCCCCAGATCGTCAAGCTGATTGACGAATCGAAGAAGAGCGTCCAGATCCAGCTGATGAACTACAAGGCCGTCGAGAAGAAGGCGTACTGGCCGATCCTCGAGACCGCGCTGCGCAGCGCCGCGGCCCGCGGGGTGCAGGTTCAGCTCCTGGTGGCCGACTGGAGCAAACGCCCGGGCACCATCGAGGGCCTCGCGAGCCTCACGGTCATGCCCAACCTGGACGTGAAGATGGTGGCCATCCCCCAGCACTCGGGCGGTTTCCAACCCTTCTCGCGGGTGATCCACGCCAAGTACATGGTCGTGGACGGGACGCAGGCCTGGCTGGGCACGAGCAACTGGAGCCGCGACTACTTCGTCCAGACGCGCGGCGTCGGCTTCATCGTGGACGGCGCCCCCTTCGCCGCCTCTCTGGCCAGGATCTTCCAGGAGGGCTGGAGCGGGGCCTACGCCGAGGCGGTGGAGCCCGGCCGGACCTACGTGCCGCCGAAGATCTCCGACTGAGGCCCGCGCCTCACGGCGCGCTCAGGACCTCGCGCTGGATCACCGGCACCAGGATCCGCGACATCGCCCGGTGCCCCTCCTCCGAGAAGTGGACCCCGTCCACGAAGAGCTGCTCCGCCGGCACGCTGAGGCCGCTCTCCTGCGGAAGCAGCGCGTCCGCGTCCACGAAGACGGCGCCCTCCTCCTCGGCGACCCGGCGAAACGCCTCCTGGGCCGCGCTCGGCGCGCGCAGCGCCACGCGGTCCAGGTCGCGCGCCCGCACAAAGAGGGCCGAGGCCTGGGCGTTGTCGCTCCCGCGCAGGGCCAGCGCCTGCTGATAGACCTCGCTGGCGCAGTCCGGGCCCGCGCAGTCCTTCTGGCCGGGCGGCTCCAGCACGTCGCTGACGGGGCTGACCAGGATGGTCTTGATGTCGTGCTGCTTCGCCAGCCAGACGATGCGGCGGGCGTTGGCCTCGAGGTAGCGCAGGGCCGCCCACCAGCGGGTGTCGTCGATCATGTTCTTGTCGGGCCCGCCGCGCCCCATCACCGCGCGCGGCACGCCCTCGACCGGGGCGAGCACGCGGTGCAGCTGCACGAAGAGCTGGAAGTGCTCCAGCCCGGCGCGCACCCGGGCGCCGACGCCGCTCATCAGGTCACCGTAGCGGGACTGGAAGAAGGCGTTCCCGAAGTCGTTGTGCCCGGCGTAGACGATGATGCAGGTCCAGGGGTAGCGGACCATCTCCTCGGTGATCGCCCGGTGATCGAAGGTGTCCAGCCCTGGCGAGCCCAGGTTGACCACCGGGATGCCCAGGTTGCGCTCCAGGAGGCCCGGGAACTCGCCCGAGGCGGCCAGGCTGGGGGTGCCGGCGTGAACGCTGCTGCCGCCGTGAACCGCGCAGCGTTTGCCCTCGTAGGCGGCCGGAAACGGCGCGGGCGGCTGAATCTCGATGTAGGTCGTGCTGACCTGCCCGTCCGCCTCGCTCAGCCAGGTGTCGTGATCCCCGAGCGCGTTGAAGACCCGCACCGGCGGCGGCGGCGGCCCGAGCGACAGACGGAGCGCTCCTTCGCCCGCCACGAGCAGCGCCGTGGCGAAGAAGATGCCGAAGACGAGCTTCTTCGACCGGGAGAGGGCCTGTGGGGGTGTGTCAGACATCGGTAGCCGCTCCACCACTTTGGACGAGGAGGAGCGATAGCGCAACCCTACAGACGTTCAGGGCCCGAGGCTGGCCGCGATCTCCGCCCGTGTCTCCGCCATCTGCGTCAGGTAGCGGGGCGTGCGCACATCCAGATCGGCGGCGGGCTTTGGCGCGTTGGCCAGCGCCTCGTCGATGACGGCCAGGGCCTCGCGAGAGCGCCCGAGCTGGTGCAGGACCCGCGCCACCAGGCGGACGGCGCGCAGGCGGTTGTCGCCATAGCTCGCCGACTGCGCGGCCAGGGCGTAGGTCAGGGCCTCCGCGGCCTTCCCCTCGTCCAGGAGCAGCGAGCCCAGCGCGTAGGGCCAGGTGAACTCGCCCGGATAGAGGGTCATCGCCTCCGTGAGCACC
Source organism: uncultured Enterobacterales bacterium (assembly GCA_964556105.1). GTDB lineage: Bacteria > Myxococcota_A > UBA796 > UBA796 > CAZKWG01 > CAZKWG01. Next base: position 5,986 of record CAZKWG010000145.1, read on the forward strand.
TCCGTCGCCCGGTCGAGCGCGCCGCCCTGCGCGTAGAGGTCGGCGATGCCCGTACCATACGCGCGCCTCAAACCGGGGTCGCGCGCGACGACCTGCTCCAGCAGCAGGGCCGCGGCGAGGTAGTGGGCGCGCGCGCCCTCGCCGCCCGCCTGCTCCGTCAGGACCCCGAGCGCCTGCAACAGATCCGCCGCTTCCGCGGCTGAGGCGTGGGCCAGCGCGCCCTCCAGCGCGACGCGCACCTCCGCCCGAAGAACAGGATCCTCCTCACAAAGCGCGAGGGCCGGGTAGTACCAGGACAGGGCGGGGGCGCCATGCGCGACGAGCCAGCGGAGCTCGCCCGCGCTCGGGGCGAGCAGGTAGCGCGCCGTGCGCAGGTCCAGGTCCTCCTGCAGCTCCGGCGCCCGCGCCGCGTCGAGCCGGTCCAGATAGGGCCCCGCCTCCTCGGTCTTGCCCGCCGCGACCAGCCGCTGAACCAGGGCCAGGCTGGCGCGGCTGTCCAGGCTCTCCGGCGCGGGGAGCGCGCCGAGGGCCGGACCGCTACCCACACTACGGATCCATGCCACGAACTCTGCCTCTGAGCTGTACCCCTCCACGCGATCCAGCTCCTTCCCCTCCGCGTCCGTGATCACGATCGTGGGGTAGCCGCCGACCTGGTAACGATCCTTGAGCGGCCAGCTCTCCGGCGCGTCCGAGTCGATGCCGACGACGACGAGGCCCGCCAGATCGGGCGCGTTCTCCGGGTCGTCCAGCACCTGGGCCGAGAGCAGGTTGCAGGGCGGGCACCACACGGCGCCGAAGTCGATGAGGACACGCTTTCCTTCGGCCTTCGCTTGCGCCCACGCCGCGTCCGCCGAGACCCCGTACGTGGGCGCCGCCGGGGCCAGCTCGCTGGCCTTCGGCACATAGGGGGAGACGCGAAGATCACCTTTTCGGCCGGGCAAGGCCACGTCGAAGCCCAGGTCCACCGGACGGCAGGCGGTGCCCGCGTCCTCGCAGAGCGAGACGCGCAGGCTCGCCGCCAGACGTCGATCGTCGCCGGAGACGCCCACCAGCAGGCCCTCGCCCAGGCCGCGGCCGTCCGTGGCGATCTGCCAGCGAACGCCCGAGGCGGGCTCCAGCCAGCCGGAGACGGGGGCGCTCGGCTCGACGTGCTCGCCCGCGGGCGGGAGGAGGGTCACCCGGGCCAGGTCGCGGCCATAGCGGATCTGGACCTCAGGCAGCGCGGGCGCGGCCGCCTGCGCCAGGCTCGCGAGGAGGAGGATGGACAGCATGGGAGCCTCCGAAGCGGCGCAGGATCAGCCCACGCCAGGGTAGACGACGACCGGCACGCCGAGCGTCGCGGCGGACGCGGCGATGGCGTCCAGGCGCGCGCGCGGCAGCACCCCGACGCGCGCGTCCGCGGGGCGCCGGGCGACGGAGTAGACCTGAACCTCGCGGATCTGCCCCCCAGCGGCCAGGATCTCGGCGATGCGCTCGGACCAGGCCGCCACCTCGCCGTCCGACGGGCCCTCGCCGTCCAGGGTCATGAACATGCACTGCAGCACCAGGGGAGCCGCGCGCGCGGCCTCGCCGAGGTTCTCCAGCACACGCCGGAAAGGCAGCTTTGTCCCATCTACGACGTGGAAGTACGCCTCCGTCCCCGCGTCCAGCTTGGCCCAGATCACGCCGCCGCGCGCGCGCAGCCGTGCGAGCCCCTCCGCCACCGCGGGCCGATGGAAGAGGGTGGCGTTGGTGAGCAGGTGAATCGGCACCCCCCCCAGCCCGCGCGCGTCCCGCACATCGGCGACGACCTCTACCGCCTCGGCGAAGCTGGCGCAGGCGGTCGGCTCGCCGTCCCCGGCGAAGGCCAGATCGTTCAGGCGCCGCATCTCCGGAGCCGCCGTGTCGAAGGGCGACACGCTCCAGAGCTGCCCGTCCTGGTACAGCGCGAGCAGGCGGTCCAGCTCGCGACCGAGGAGGGCCGGATCGACCTCCCGCGCCCGCCCCGCGATCGTGCGATCGACCTGGCAGTACGGGCAGTCGAAATTGCACGCCTTGTCGGGGTTCAAGTTGATCCCGACCGAGAGCCCCCGCGAGCGGCGCGAGACCACCGCGTAGATGTAGCGGTTGTCGTCGAGCTCGCGGCGGTGATCGCGAAAGTCGAGGCGACGTTCCATACCGCCGAGAATAACGGCCTGCGCGAGGCCGTGCGCGCGCTGCCGACCCGGGGAATAGGGATCGCCGCCCGGGCGTTGGATCGGGTCGCGCTTTGCCGAGCCTCAGAGGAGGCGATACGCAGGCGAGCTTAAATGGAGACCCCGTGAACCTCTCTCGCGCCCTTCTCTTCTCCGTGACCTTTCTGGCGGCCTGCCCGCCTCCCCCTCCTCCGGTCCCGGGCGCGATGACGCCGAAGGGTGAGGTTCTCGTGGTCGTCAACGGCCAGAACGTCACGCAGGACATGGTGGACGCGCAGCTCAAGCAGCTGCCCGATGACGTCAAGATGCAGCTCGAGCGCTCCGGTGGCGTGGGCCGCATCAAGGACAACCTGATCGCCCAGGAGCTGCTCTATCAAGAGGCGCTCAAGCGCAAGGTCCACGAGAAGCCGGAGCTCGCGGTGGCCCTGGCCCTCGCCCAGCGTCAGGTCATGGCCCAGGCCGTCCTCAACGAGGTCGGCACCGAGCGCCTCACGGACGCGGTCATCCAGCAGTGGTACCAGGACCACCTGGTGCAGTTCTCCCGCCCGCAGGTGGACGTGAGCCTGATCGTCGTGGCCGACGAGGCGACCGGCAAGGACGTCGTCGCCAAGGCCAAGGCCGGCGCCGACTTCGCGGAGCTGGCGCGCACGGCCAGCCTGGACAAGGCCTCCGGCGCCGACGGCGGCAAGCTGGGCTGGCTCAGCGCCCGCGAGCTGCGCGAGCCGCTGGGCACGCCGGTCATGGCGGCCAACAAGGGCGACGTGGTCGGCCCCCTGGAGACCCCGCGCGGCTGGCACATCTTCAAGGTCAACGACAAGCGCGAGCAGGTGCCGCTGGAGGAGGTCAAGGACATGGTCCGCTCCCAGGCCCAGCGCGAGGTCATGCAGAAGTACATCGACGAGCTGGAGAAGGGCGCGAACATCGAGCGCAAGGACGCCGCCGCCCCCGCTGGCGCCGCTCCGGGCGCTCCCGCGGGTGCCGCTCCGGACGCCCCCGCGGGTGCCGCTCCGGCCGCTCCCGCCGCCCCCGCCGCCCCCGGGCAGGGCGGATGAGCGTGGCGCGGCGCTGGCTGCTCGTGCTGGGCGCCTCGTCGGGCTTCGGCGAGGCGACCGCGCGCGCGTTCGCGAGAGAGGGCTACGACATCCTGGGCGTCCACCTCGACCGTCGCGCGGCGATGGCGCGGGTCGACGCCCTCGTGGAAGAGCTTCGCGGCTACGGCCGTGAGGTGGCCTTCTTCAACGAGAACGCCGCGGACGACGACGGCCGCGCCAGCATGATCGCCCGCATGGCCGAGCTGCTGACGACCCACGGCGGCAAGATCCACGTCCTGCTGCACTCGCTGGCCTTCGGGACGCTCAAGCCCTACGTGCTCCCGCCCGGGACGACGGGGCGCGGGGTCACCCGCAAGCAGATGGAGATGACGCTGGACGTCATGGCCAGCAGCCTCGTCTACTGGGCGCAGGACCTCGTGCAGGCCGATCTGCTCGGCGCGCCCGGCCGGATCTTCGCCCTCACCAGCACGGGCGCCCACTCCGCCTGGGCCGAGTACGGCCCGGTCTCCGCGGCCAAGTGCGCGCTCGAGGCCAACGTGCGCCAGCTCTGCCTGGAGCTCGCCCCGCGCCAGATCACCGTCAACGCCATCCTCGCCGGCGTCACCCGCACGCCTGCGCTGGAGAAGATCCCCGGCTCATCGCGGATCATGGCGAAGGCGCAGGCCAAGAACCCGCACGACCGACTCACGGTGCCCGACGACGTCGCCCAGGCGTTGCTGGCCCTCTCCGACCCGCGCACCTACTGGATCAACGGCAACACCATCCGGGTGGATGGGGGCGAGGATTTCTGTGCGTAGCCTCGCCGCCGCGTCGCTCCTGCTCTTCGCGATGGCGTGCGAGGGTGGGAAGCTGCTGGTGCTCGACGACACGGGCGAGGGCGAGGGCGAGGGTGAGGGCGAGGGCGAGGGCGATCCCTCCTCGGAAGACGAGCAGACGCTGCGACGGGCCATCGACGGCGAGCTCGACGCCAGCGAGGCGATCGCGCAGGTCGCGCGCTCCGGCGGCCTCCCCGTGCGCACCGAGGCCGGCACCTTCCTCTTCGCCTGCGTCTGCGGCGATGGAAGCTGGCGGCTGGCCGGCGATCACGACGGCTGGGTCGGTCAAGAGATGAGCCTGTCCGGTGAGCTGTGGTGGATCGAGGTCGAGATCGCCAGCCCCGACGGCAGCCTGTACAAGTTCACCGACGGCGCCGACAGCTGGATCGCTGACCCCCGCGGGCGCCGCTACGGCTACGACGACTTCGGCGAGCACTCGCTGGTGCGCGCCAGCGCCGCCCACCTCGAGCGCTGGTACGACATCTCCGGCGAGGGCCTCGTGGCCCGCGACCTGCAGGTCTACGTCCCGGACGACGGCGCCTTCACCCACGCGCTCTACGCCCACGACGGCCAGAACCTCTTCGACCCGAGCGCGTTCTGGGGCGGCTGGCGCCTCGACGAGAGCCTGCCGCCCGAGATCCTGGTCATCGGGATCGACAACACCGCCGAACGGATGGAGGAGTACACCCACACCACCGACCAGATCTACGGTGACACCTACGGCGGCGACGGCGCCGCGTACGCCGCCCTGGTCGAGGACACCATCCGCCCGCTGATGGAGGAGGCCTACGGAGCGCCCGCCGTCACCGGCACCATGGGCTCCTCGCTCGGTGGGCTCATCTCGCTGGTGATCGCCGATCAGCACCCGGATCGGTACGACATGGTGATCAGCATGTCCGGGACGCTCGGCTGGGGCTCCATCGGCGCGGACAACGAGACGATCATCGAGATCTACGAGGCCGCCGGCCACCGCGGCACGGCCATCTACCTGGACTCCGGCGGCAGCGGCCCCTGCGAGGACAGCGACGGCGACGGCATCGAGGATGACTCGGCAGAGTCCGCCGACAATTACTGTGAGAACCGCCAGATGGCCGACGTCCTCGACGCATCGGGGTACGTTTATGAGGGTGACCTCTGGCACTGGTGGGAAGAGGACGCGGAGCACAACGAGGCCGAATGGGCCGCGCGGGTCTGGCGTCCACTCGAGATCTTCGCCTCTCTCTAAATGAACTCCGGAGCCCTCCTATGAACCGCCTCGCTCTCGTCCCGCTCCTCGTGTCGCTGCTCGCGTGCTCCCCTCCTCCGGGCGAGCAGCCGTCCGGCACCGGGATCCCCGCCGCCGAGGCCAAGGCTCCCGAGGGCGGCGCCTCCGCTCCGGCCGCGCGGCTGGCCCCCGGGGAGCCCTCCGCCGACACCGTCGTCGCCACCTGGGACGGCGGCAAGGTCACCTACGGCGAGCTGCGCGCCACCATCAAGAACGAGCTGACGAAGCTCGAGGTGGACTACCTCACGCAGCGCTACGACGCCCAGAGCAACGGGCTCCAGGACATGGTGCTGGGGCAGCTCCTCGAGGCGGAGGCGAAGAAGCGTGGGCTCGCCGACGCCAACGCGCTGCTCGAGCAGGAGATCCGCGGCAAGGTCGCCGATCCCACGGACGCCGAGGTCGAGGAGTTCTACCCGCAGATTCAGCGTCAGCTCCGCAACAAGCCGCTCGAGGAGGTCCGCGACCAGGTCGAGGGCGCGCTGCGGCAGAAGCGGGAGCGCGATCGTTTCATGGCCTACATCGAGGAGGTGAAGAAGAGCGCCGGGCTCCAGCTCAGCCTGCCGATGCCCGAGCTGCCGCGCATGGACGTCAGCGTAGACGATGACCCCGTTCGCGGCTCCCCCGACGCGAAGGTCACCATCATCCAGTTCGCCGACTTCCAGTGCTCGTACTGCGGCAGGGCCAACGAGACCGTCAACCAGGTCCTCAAGGACTACGATGGCAAGGTCAAGATGGTCTTCCGCGACTTCCCCCTGGGCTTCCACGATCGCGCGATCCCCGCCGCCGTCGCCGTGACCTGCGCGGGCGAGCAGGGCAAGTACTGGGAGATGTTCGACCAGGTCATGCCCGACCAGCGCAGGCTGAGCGACGAGGACCTCTCGGCCTACGCGTCAAAGGCCAAGGTGGACCTGGCGAAGTGGAACGCGTGCCGCAACGACCCTGCCAAGACGGCCGAGGTCGCCAAGGATCAGGCCGACGGCCAGGCGCTGGGCGTCACCGGCACGCCGGCCTTCTTCATCAACGGCATCATGATCTCCGGCGCGCAGCCCTACGAGCAGTTCAAGTCGATCATCGACCGCGAGCTGGCCGGAGGCTAGGCATTATAGCCGGAGAGCGCGCATCGGAGCTTCGAGGAGCCGGTTGCATCGCCTGCGCACCTTTCGCTTGAATTCGCCTCCGGGGTGGTCCATGATGCTGCCTCGGAGGTGAACATGAGATCAGTGTCCAGTCTTCTGCTCCTCGCGCTCATGGTGGCGTGCGGCGGCGAGGAGGGGGAGAAGAAGGGTGAGTGCTCGGACGGGACGGACAACGACAAGGACGGCCTGACCGACTGCGACGACAACGGCTGTGACGGCTGGGCGGAGTGCGTGGGCGGCGGCGAGACCGGCGACACGGACACCGACACGGACACCGACACGGACACCGACACGGACACCGACACGGACACCGACAC
>CAZKWG010000146.1:0-12698 GCA_964556105.1 uncultured Enterobacterales bacterium
CCTGAAGCAGGGACAGCCGCGTGGCCGTCCCCACCGAGAAGCTGCGCTCGGCGCTCGCCTCCAGCGCACGGGCGCGCTCCACGGAGCGCTCCGCTGCCTCCACCATCGCCTCCGCCGCGGCCGCCAGCCAGAAGGCCTGCAGCGCGGCGCCGCGGGTCGTGGAGCGGACCGCGTCAGCGTTCGCCTCGCTGGCCTGCGCCGAGCGCGCCGCGGCGCCCGCCGAGGCCCAGGCAGAAGGAGTGATCAACGGCACCTTCAAGGCGAGGTTCCCGCTCAGGCTGTCCAGGGGCTGCAACAGGATGCTGTCGGGCGTGTCCCCGGAGGCCGACTGCCCCGTGAGCGCGGCCAGCGCGTCCATGAGCTGCCCGAGCGCCAGCTCGACCTCCGCGTTGTTCCTCACGTAGGCGCCGTTGGCCACCAGCGAGGGCAGGCTCGCGGAGAGGGCGACGAGGCGCGCGCCGTCGAGCTGCTCGACCTGGGCCTCCGCGCGCGCCACCGCCGGGCTGTGGGCCTCGAGCAGGGCCATGGCCTCCTCCACCGTGAGAGATCGAGGTTCGGCGGCGAGGACGGAAGGGAGCAGCAAGGCGAGAAGCGCGACCATGGAGACCTCCACGGGCGGGCCAGTTGCAAGAACGGTGCCACCGCCAGAGAGGACGGGACGAGCACGGAAGGAAGGCGGCCTCTACGCGGAGGGGCGCCACCTGAGCGTCGGTTTTCCGACGCTCGGCGTCGGCGACCCGACGCGCTCGCGTCCATCCGAGCAGGCAAAGCGCCGAGATCCTCACACTTCGAGCCTGGCACGGGAGTTGCAACTTCCTGGGCTCCATCCATCGGAGTGATCATGCGTCCCGCCATCGCGTTCATCGCCGTCACGACGGTCTTCGGCTCCCTCCTCGGCCTCCGCCTCTGGCAGCAGCGGGCGGAGCTCAACGGCCCGGCCGGCGGCGCGGGCGTCGTCGAGGGCACCTCCATCCTCGTCTCCTCACGGCTCTCTGCGCGGGTGACGCAGGTGGCGGTCCACGAGGGGCAGCAGGTCGAGGCCGGAGCCCTCCTGCTCACCCTGGACTGCGCGGAGGCCGAGGCGGGCCTGGCGGAGGCAGCGGCCCGACTGGAGGTCACGCGCGCGCAGGCAGAGGCGGCCTCGGCGTCCGCACAGGCCAGCCGACGTACCGGCTCCGCCGCGGCGCGACAGGCGGCGGCAGCGGCGGCCCAGGCCAGCGCCCTCGCGACACAACGGGAGAGCGCGTCCAAGCAGGCCGACCGCCTGGAGGCGCTGGGCGCGGACGTCCCCGCTGACCGACGCGACACGGCCCGGGCCCAGGCCACGGGGCTGGAGGCGCAGGCCGAGGGCGCCGTGGCGGCGAGACAGGCCAGCGCCGAGCAGGCCGCGGCGAGCCAGGAGCAGGGAAAGGCCGCCCTCGCGCAGGCGGACGCCGCGCTGGACGCGATCAAGGGGGCAGAGGCCGCGCTGACCCGCGCTCAGCTCCTGGTCGGCGAGTGTCAGGTAAAGGCTCCCGCCCCCGGCTTCATCGAGACCCTGCCCTGGCAGGTGGGCGAGCTGGTCCCGCCCGGGGCGACCCTGGCGCGGCTCGTGGACATCCGCGAGGTCAAGGCCACGTTCTACCTCCCGAACGCCGAGCTGTCCGCCGTCAGCCCCGGCGCCGCGGCGGAGATCGAGGCCGACGCCTGGCCCGAGGAGCGCTTCGAGGGCACGGTCTCCACCGTCTCGCTGACCGCCGAGTTCACGCCGAGGAACATCCAGACCCGCTCGGACCGCGACCGGCTGGTCTACCCGATCGAGGTCCGCATCCCCAACGCCGACGGGCGCCTCCGCCCAGGCATGCCGGTGCAGGTCACGCTGCCCGGGACTGGGAGCTGAGATGGAGGCGCTCGTCCTGCGCGGGGTCTCCCGCCGCTTCGCCTCGATCGAGGCCCTGCGCGACCTGAGCTTCGCGGTTCGCGAAGGGGAGATCTACGGGCTGGTCGGACCTGACGGCGCAGGAAAGACCACGGCGATCCGGGTCGCGGCCGGGCTGATGAGCGCCGACCTCGGGAGCGCGCGCATTCTGGGCGAGGACCCTCTGGAAGGCTCTGGGGCGGTGCGTGAGCAGATGGGCCTGATGCCGCAGCAGTACAGCCTGTACGGCGACCTGACCGTAGACGAGAACCTGCACTTCTTTGGTCAGCTCTTCTGCCTCGCTCAGGGGACCTACGAGGCCCGTCGCAGGCGGCTCCTGGACATCACGCGCCTGGCGCGCTTCACAGACCGACGTGCGGACTCGCTCTCGGGAGGCATGTACAAGAAGCTGGCGCTCGCCTGCTCGCTCCTCCATCAACCGAGGGTGCTGCTGCTCGACGAGCCCACGAACGGCGTCGATCCCGTGAGCCGGCGCGAGCTGTGGGCGCTGCTCTACGAGTTCGTCCAGGACGGCATGGCCATCCTCGTCTCCACCCCCTACATGGACGAGGCCGCGCGTTGCCATCGGGTCGGGCTCATCCACCGCGGGCGGCTCCTGGCCGAGGGCACGCCGCGCGACCTGGTGCAGACCTTCGACCATGCGGTGGTCGAATTGGAGGGCGGTGACCGCGACGCCGTCGAGGACCTCGTCGGACGCCTCCCCATGGCGCGGGCCACGCGCCCCTCCGGTGGACGGATCCGCCTCGTGCTCACCCGCGAGGGCTGCGCGAGCGCGACGGCGCAGCTCGAGGCGCTCGGCGCCGCGGTACACCCCGCCAAAGCAGAGTTCGAGGACCTCTTCCTGGCGAAGATCGCGGAGGCCGCATGAGCGCCATCGAGGTGAACAGCCTCTGCCGCAGCTTCGGCACCTTCAAGGCCGTGGACGACGTGAGCTTCGACGTGCGCGAGGGCGAGATCTTCGGCTATCTCGGCGCCAACGGCGCGGGAAAGTCCACGACGATCCGGATGCTCTGCGGGCTGCTCACCCCGAGCGCCGGCGAGGCGCTGGTGGCGGGTCACCGGGTCTCTCGCGCGCCCGAGTCCGTCAAGCGCTCCATCGGCTACATGTCCCAACGCTTCTCGCTCTACCTGGACCTGCCGGTGAGCGAGAACATCGAGTTCTTCGGCGGCGCCTACGGGCTCTCCGGCGCGAAGCTGCGGGCGCGCCGCGACGAGGTGCTGAGGCTGGTCGATCTGAGGCCTTTCCTCTCGGTGACCACGGGCTCCCTCCCAGGGGGTGTGCGGCAGCGGCTGGCCCTCTGCTGCGCCCTGCTGCATCAACCCCAGGTGGTGTTCCTCGATGAGCCGACCGCGGGGGTCGATCCAGGATCCCGCCGCGAGTTCTGGTCGCTGATCCGCCAGCTCGCGCGCGACGGCGTGACGGTCTTCGTCACCACGCACTACATGGACGAGGCGGAGTACTGTGCGCGCATCGGGTTGATGGCCTCTGGGCGTCTGCGCGCGCTGGACACCCCCGCCATGCTGAAGCGGATCTGGGTCCCGGGCCGAATCCTGGCGCTGCACGGCGAGGACGTCGGCAACGCGAGCGAGACGTTGCGCGGTCGGCCTGGGGTGTTCGCGGTGGAGCCCTTCGGGGCAGCCTGGCACGTGCGCTACGACCCGACGTCGTGGAGCGAGGAGGCCCTCCTCGCCTCCATTCCCAACACGAAGCTGATCGTCCAGCCGGTAGAGGCGACCTTGGAGGACGTCTTCCTGGCCGTCGCCGGCGGTCAGACGGAGGCCGCATGAACGAGACCACTGACCGGGGACGCGCGGAGCGTGCGCGGCGCTTCGTGTCGCGCGTACGCGCGCTGGCCAGCAAAGAGGTCCGACACATCCTTCGTGATCCGCGCTCGCTCTACCTCGGGCTGGGGATGCCCCTCGTCCTGCTGGTCCTGATGGGCGCGGGCATGAGCTTCGATGTAGACAGGGTGCCCCTGGTCGTGTTGGACCGCGATCACAGCCAGGCGTCGCGCGCCCTCGCGCGAGCGTTCACCGCGGACGACACGTTTCGCCTCGTCGCAGAGGTCCAGGACGAGGCCGCCATGGAGGCGATGTTCCGCGAGAGCCGCGCCAAGGCCGGCGTGATCGTCCCGAGCGGGATGGCTCGGGCGCTGGATCGAGGGGAGCAGGTGCGCGTACAGCTCCTCCTGGATGGGGTGGACGGCAACTCCGCAGGCCAGGCGCTGGCGAAGGCGGACGCGATCGCCATGAGCCTGACCCTGTCGAGCGGCGACGCGTCGATGATGGCGGGGGTGCCGCGCATCGCCGCGCGCACATGGACGCGCTTCAACCCAGGCGGACGCTCTGCGCTCTATCTGGTGCCGGGGCTCGCCGCCTACGTGCTGGCGCTCGGCGCCGTGCTGCTCACCTCCCTCACCGTCGCCCGGGAGTGGGAGCGCGGCTCGATGGAGCAGCTCTTCGCCACACCGGTCGGCCGCCTGGAGATCGTCCTGGGCAAGCTGCTGCCCTATCTGGCGATGGGCGTGCTTCAGTTCCTCATGGTCCTCGCTGCGGGCGCCTGGGGCTTCGGCTTGCCGCTGCGCGGCGACCTGCTCCTGCTCTCGTTCACGGGGCTGCTCTTCTTGTTGGCCATGCTGGGCCAGGGGCTGCTCATCAGCGTGGTCACCCGCAATCAGATGGTTGCGACCCAGCTGGCGATGATGTCCACCATGCTCCCCACGATGATGTTGTCAGGCTTCATCCTCCCCATCGAGAACATGCCCTGGCCGATCCAGGCGCTGTCGAACCTGCTGCCTGCCCGTCACATGGTGACCATCCTCCGCGGGATCCTGCTCAAAGACAACGGCCTCGGCGAGCTCTGGGTGGACGTGCTCGCGCTCGCCCTCTTCGCTGGGGCCATGCTCGTCCTCTCCACGCGGCGCTTCGTGCGCCGACTGGCGTGAACCCATGAGCCGAGCGATCACACAACTCAGCGCCGTCGTGGCCAAGGAGGTCCGGCAGACGCTGCGGGACAGCCGGATGCGCAATCAGCTCCTGCTGATGCCCGTGATTCAGCTCCTGGTCTTCGGCTACGCGGCTGACTTCACCGTAGACCGTGTCCCGACGGTGATCGTAGACGGCGATCAGACCAGCGTGAGCCGAGAGCACCTCCGGCGTCTGATGGCCGACGGCACGCTGCTGGAGGTCGGACGAGCCGACGAGGTCGAGGCAGGCGCGATGATCGAGGAGGGTCAGGCGTCGGCGGCGGTGATCATCCCGCCGGGCTTCGCCCGAGAGCTGGACGCCGGACGCACCGGAACGGTGCAGGTGGTCATGGACGGCGCCAACCCGAACCGCTCCGGGATCGTCGGGTCAGCGGCCTCGCGCTACTTCGCGGGCGCCTCGAGCGCCCTGGGGCCCCGACGCGCGCGCGCTGGGGTCTCCGTACATCCGCGCGTGCTCTACAACCCCCAGTTGAAGACGCAAGCCTACATCGTTCCCGGCACGGCTGCGATGCAGCTCCTGATGGCGACCTCGATGATGGCGGCCATGGGGCTGGCACGCGAGAAGGAGCTGGGCACGCTGGAGCAGGTCGCCGTGACGCCCATCCCCACATGGGTGTTGATGCTGGGAAAGACGCTTCCCTTTGTCGGGATTGGCCTCTTCAACGTGCTCACCTCGCTGACCGTGGGCGCCTGGCTCTTCGATGTGCCGCTGCACGGCAGCGCGAGCTTCCTGCTCGTTTCCACCCTGGCTTACCTGCTCTCGACGCTGGGCGCCGGCCTGTTGATCTCCACCCTGAGCCTCAGCCAGCAGCAGGCTTTTCTCGGCAGCTTTCTCTTCATGTTGCCCGCCATGCTGCTGTCGGGGAACCTCACCCCTCTGGCGGCCATGCCCGACTGGCTTCGCCCGCTCACCTACCTGAACCCCCTTCGATACTACATCGAGATTCTTCGGGCGGTGCTGCTGAGGGGGTCGGGGTGGGGGGATCTCTGGCACGAGCTGTTGGCGCTCACCGTGCTCGGGGCGGCGATCCTCTCGTTCTCCGTCATGAAGTTCAAGAAGACGCTCGCCTGATCAGCCGTCAGCCTTCGTCGTACACACAGCGCAAGCCCTGGTTGGGGGACACGGTCGTCGGCGCCAGATGGTGCCGGAAGGTCGTGCGTAGCGAGGCCTCCGGGGTGTCGAAAGCGCCGCCACGCGACACATAGTGTTCGGGGGCGGCCTTCACTCTACCGAGCAGGCCCTTCTTCTCCCCCTTCATCGGATAACGACTGGCGGTCCACTCCCAGACGTTGCCAGCCATGTTCAGCAGTCCCCAGGCGCTGGCGCCATCCTCGAGGGCATCTACCGCGAGCGTCGTGTTGCGCGCGCAGAGCGCGGCGTTCACCCGCGTACAGTTCGGCGCGGCGCTACCCCAGGGCAGAGGGCGCTTGTCCTTCTCCACCTTCGCCTTCGGGCCCCAGCTCGCCGCCAGCTCGCACTCTTCCTCCGAGGGAAGGCGACCGCCCTTCCAGCTACAGTAGGCCTGGGCCTGGGCGTAGGTGGCTCCGGCTGCGGGCTGGTCGTCACCGGTCAGGCTGGCGAAGAGGTGGCCCTGCTTGCCCTTGGCCGGGTCATGAGCTGACCCAGGCACCATCCAGGCCAGCGGCGTACAAGCGCCAGCGGCGACGCAGGCTCTCCACTCCTGGTTGGACACCTCGGTCCGATCCATTCGAAACGGGGCGAGCGCGAGCGTGCGGGTCGGGCGCTCGTTCTCCGCGCCCGTGCCCCAGACGTCGCCGACGATGAACGAGGCGCTCTTGACGAGACGCGGCCCGGTGTCTTCGAGCAGCGGCGTCTCGGCGATCTTGTCTGCCCCCACCGTGGCCAGCTTCCAGATCAACGGGATGGACATCAACCCGAAGAGGAGCAGGCCTCCCAGCACACCGAGGATCCACTTGCCGCTGCTGCCCGTGGCGGTCACGGGCGGCGGGCGGCTCGCCCGGGAGGGGCGGACCTCGCGCGGGAGCGGATCCAGCCCCTCCTCCTCGCTGGTCGGGTCCTGACCGATGAGAACGGCGGAGGGAGGGAGCGCGCGCCCGTCGAGATCGGCCAGCCGCGCGACCATCCCCTCACGCTCCAGGTGACTCCGCCGCACCTCACGGGCCTGAACCAACCTGCGCCGCGCCGTCTCCAGCTCTTCGGCCAGGGCCAGCGCGTCCCAGTAGCGGTTTGGCGGTGAGGGGTGCGAGAGCGGCGAGAGCGCGCGACCAAAGACCAGCCCCAGGTCGCGCACACAGAGCTCGAGTCCCTCCTCCCCATAGATGTCAGGGTCCGCCAACCGGGAGAGCCCCTCGGCGAGGACCGCGAGATCCTCGACCTGAACGGCGGCGTGACCACGCACCTCGACCAGCTCGACCTCTCTCGTGCCCTCGCGCACCTCCGTCAACGCGCGATGAGCCTCGACCAGCGCGGCGCGATCGTCCTGCGGCGATCGCGCGACCTGACAGAGCGCCTCCCAGATGCCACGCCCGCGCTCGGTGAGCATCGGCGTGGGGTCAGCCTGGAAGGCGGGGCGTGTGCCGGAGAGCCACCAGAAGAGCACGACGGCGGCCGCGTAGGTGTCCCAGGTCGGGTTCGGCTCTGGCAGACCAGGCAAGACCTGATCGTAGGGCGCCCACATCGGCGAGCCGAAGACAGCCATGCGCACTGCCTGAAAGGCGTCGATGACCAGGGTCCCGCCGAGATCGATGAGGCGAAGGCCGCCTTCGCTGTCGACCAGGATGTTCTCGGGCTTGATGTCGCGGTGGACCAGGCTGCCCGAGCCGCCGTCCTCAAAGGGGATCTCGATGCGGTGCAGCGCCCCGAGCACCTGGCAGAGCTCCACCGCCAGCGCGAGGATGGCCTCGAGCGCCATCCCACGATGATCGCGGATCAGATGCTCGACGTGACTGTTGGCGTCGCCCTGGTAGCGCGGCATGACCATGGCCGGCCGCCCGTCCCAGTCCAGGCGATCCAGCAGCTCCGCGACCCCCGGCGCGCGCCGCTCCGCGAGCCAGGCCAGCAGGTTGGCCTCCCGCTCGAGGGCCTCCCGGCTGACCTGCGTGTCGTCCGCCACCTTGATGGCGACCGCGAGCCCATCGTCGCGCTGAGCCGCCAGCACGGTGCCCTGTCCACCGCGGGCGATCACGGCGCCGATCGTGTAGACGCTCCCAGACAGTCCGGAGCGTCGATCGGTGGGTGGGGAGGAGCTCATCAGCTTCCTCCTTCACCTGTCCTGCCGCCCAGGGCAAGCGGTCCGCGAGGGGAAGGCAGATAGCAGAGGCGGATCGGCGCGAGGCGGGTCTACACTGAGGAGGTCAAGGCGCGGGTTCGCGACACTCTTGGGAGAAATCGAACATGAAGGCTCATCTCTGCGTGCTCTTTCTGGTGGCGGGCTGTGATGCAGACAAGATCGGATGGTTCGAGCCCGAGGACAGCGGAGAGCTGTTGAGCGGCGACGACCAGAGCGGGCCGCTGTTCACGCATCAGCCCATTGAGGACAGTCAGCCCTTCGGGCAGGATGTGGCGATCGTCTGCACCGCAATCGACCCAGAGTCCAGCGTCCTCGCGGTGACGGTCTATTTCAAGCAGGAAACGCACACCGTCTGGGATGACGCGCTGCTGCAACCCGTAGGAGACGAGGGCAACTACGAAGGTGTCATCCCGGGTGACGAGGTCGCCGGCGGTGGCATCGACTACTACCTGGAGGCGATAGACACCTATGGCAACACCACGACGCTGCCCGGGTACGACGACCCCTACCACTTCCGGGTGAGTATGTAAGGGGCTCGGCTCAGCCCCGCCGACGGCGCAGACCCAGCGCCCCCACCAGGCCCATGAGCAGCGCCCACCCGCGCCCGCTCCCAGGCTCGGTGGTGGCGCAGGCGCAACCGTCTGGCTTCGGGCTTCCGGTCTCTTCGCCAGCTCCGGGCGCCTCCGTGGGATCGCCGGTGTCTCCCGACGCCGCGGGATCGCCGGTCTCCTCGGTCTCTCCGGTCTCCCCGGTCTCGCCTGTGTCCACCTCTTCGTCTTCCACAGGGCGAATCAGGTCATCTGGCATGGTGCCGCCGAGCGTATAGCCGTTCTCGCCCAGCACCACCTCCGAGTACCAGTCCTCCTCGCTCTCCCCCGCGACGAAGACGGCGTAATAGACCGCGGCGCTGTCCAGCGGCACCGTGTCCGCTGCGGTATGGACCTCGCCCCAGACCGGATCGTCTACGGTCCCGAGCACCACCCCGTCCGTCGGGCCGGTGGGCCAGCTCCCCTCCTTCTTGACGAGCACCGCCTGAGCGATGGGCGTGATCCAGGGCACGGACCAGGAGAGGTTCACGGCCGTCCCGACGCGCTGGCCGACCAGATCGTCCACCCGGTAGTGCCCGGGTACGTCGGCCAGCGTCACGACGCAGACATCGTCCAGGGCCCAGCCGCCGAACTCCAAGCCGCCATCGGACTGTATCGACCATCCGAACGAGAGCGTCCCCTCGCCGTCCAGCACCCCCTCCAGGGAGGCGTCGTGGTTGGTCCAGTCGGTGTCCAGAAACGCGGTGACGCCACCGTCCGTGCGCGGGTTTGCCCAGAGCGGCTCACCGAAGGTCTCCGACGTGAGCGCCCAGAGGAGGGCCTGATCGTAGTATCCGTCCTCCACCGTCAGCCAGCGGCGGTAGCTGAGCAGACGCATCAGGCCGTCGGGGACCGTGACGTCGGGTGAGACCAGGGACTGGTAGTTGCTGGCCGGATAGTCGTCGACCAGGCCGGTCATCGCCGCGACGCTGCCCGACCACGCGGCGTCTGGTTTCCAGGTCCCGCCGCCGGGCGTGCCAAAGACCCAGGTGTTCGTCCAGGTCGACGAGCTTGTCGGCAACCAGGGCGAGCCAGCCTGCGACGTCCACCCGCTGACATCGCCCTCGAGATCGTCGCACCACACCTCTTCGCGGTCGCCCACCCAGAAGCTGCTGATGTTGTCGGGGACCTCGTAGCTGGTCTCGGTCTCCGTGCCGTCCGAGCTGGTCAAGGCGATGAACCATCGCATCCGCGCGTTGGCCGGGATGCGCGGCAGCTCACCGGACCACGTGGAGCCCGTGCTGCTCAAGCTGAGCTCCGTCCAGTCCTCCCAACCTGCCGTGCCGATGGGCGGCCGGGCATCGTCGCTGGTGGAGTACCAGAGGGAGCCCGTGGGCGCGTCGCCCAGCCCGCAGTCCGCCGAGAGCGTGTAGACATAGAACTCGATAGGATAGCCATCCGTGGCGGAGGCCTGAGGCTCGATGGTGCTCCACTCGAGCTGGTAGAAGCCGAGCACGCCCGGGCCGAGCCCATGGTAGTCGAGCAGCTCGATGAGCTCGCAGTCGTGTGGGGTCCCGTTGGACCAGTCGCCGTCGTCATCATCGGCCGTGAGCACCGCCTCGTAGAGATCCGTCAGCTCGGGGCCCTGCTCCAAAGCGCCCAGGAAGAGCAGGTCGGTCATCTCGACGCCCTCTTCCTCTCCGTAGTCCTCCACCCACTGCTCGCGGAGATTCCAGACGAAGCTGCCCCAGATGAGGCCGTCGTTGTGCGACTCTCCTATCACGTCGTCCGGGTAGAACTTGTCCGTGTCGAGCTCGCGCAGGTAGGACCAGCCAGGCGCAAACTCGGGCGCGACGTTGGGGTCGTCGAGGATAGTGGCAGAGACGAAGTCCGCGGAGCCCTCGCTGACATCGGAGGCGAAGGTGCCCGCGGCGAGGATGTAGTCGTGAACGCCGTGACCATACTCGTGGTAGATCACGTCTGCGATCTGGCCCAGGTTGTTGCAGGATCCGGGGAGCAGGAAGTTGATGGTCCCGCCCGTGTAGTAGGCGTTGCAGGTCCCGGTCGCCTGATTCACGTCCGCCAGGATCTGCTCGGGAAGCCAGGTGTGCGTGGGCCAGCGCTCCTCCAGCCAGCTTCGCACCACGTGGGTGTGGTGCTGTACGCTGGCGGCGGCCTTGGAGAGGTCCTCTCCGCCAGTCATCGTGAAGTCATCCGTGCCGCTGACCGAGACGGCGGCGCTCGCGTCGGTGACCCGCAGATGAGGGCCGTTCAACGTGGCCGTGAGCGCGCCAGAGAGGCTGCAGGTGCCATCTACGTCCGTGTACTCGGCGCCACCGCTCGTGTCGCTGACCGAGACCTCGATCGCCGGGGCCGTGAGAAACGCATCTCCGACCGTGCGCTCCTCGCAGGAGACCTGCACCGTGGCGTAGTAGCGAGGATCGTAGCGCTGGACGATCTGCCCAGCGCGACCGGTCCAGGTCACCGCGCGGGCGTCCTCGGACCGACGAGCCAACACGGGCCGCCCGTCGATGTTCAGGACGTGCTCGCCCGCTCGGGGCGCAGGCAGGCCAGCCGTGGGCGTCAGCCTCACCCAGATGGCGCCGATTCGCCCACGGGTCTCGACCACCGCGATCTGATCGCCCTCGACGGGCGCGCCCTGCCAGTGACGGGTCCACTGGAGGATCCTGCGCTCGCCGCGCTCCGTCACCTTCGAGAGCGTCAGCTCAGCGGGGTCCACGCCAGAGAGGGCCGCGAGGTCCTCGACGAGCAGGAGCGCGAAGCCACCGTCCACCCCAGGCGCGCCGACGAAGCGGGGGGTGGCGTTGCGTTCATCCCAGCGCACGTACCACTCGCCTCCCCACCGGCTCTGAAAGTCGATCCAGCGGGGCTGACTGGAGAGGCGCCACTGCACGGCAGGGCGCCTGTCGAGGTGGGCGGTGGGCGGCCCCGAAGGTAGAGCCTGCTCTCGGGGCGTGAAGGCGAAGAGGGTGAGCAGAAGCATGCTGGTCCTCCCAGACCACTACACTTAGCCCCCCCAGGGGCTCACGGGAGGGGCCAACAGACAAGCTTTTCTTGACGCTGCCACGAGCTGGCGGCTACCGTCGAGGCCGGAGGGGCCGTGCGGCGAAACTTCGTGATCGGGTTGGCGTTGAGCGGCTGCGCAGGTGCTGAGGAAACAGCCCCGAGCGGCGACGATGACACGGCCGCGATGACGTGGTCCTCCGAGGAGCCAGCGCCGCTGCTTACCAACGAGGAGGTCGCGGACCTCCTCTCGGAGCTCGCGGCGACGGGAGCGCCCAACGGCTACGACATCTCCATGGACTGGCTGGAGCACCTGGCTCGAGGCGACGAGCGGTGCCCAGGCGACGAGGCCTTCCTGGACCGTCCGGCCGCAGCCTGCTCCACTACAACGGAGGCGACTTCGTTATCCTCTCGCCTTGGGGGGCGCGCTACGCGGGAGGGGGCGAGCTGCGCGTGACCACCGCGGACGACGGCCAGGACCGAACTACCGTCGTCGCCATGAAAGGAAGCTGGATCGACGAGGACCGTCAGGACTGGCTCGGCCAGGGCTTCAGCGCTGTCATCGACGCGACCCTCACGCGCTCGGACGCGGGCACCGCGGTAGCCATCACCGGCGGCCTCTCGGTCGCTGAGCTGAACGTCTACCTTGACGATCTTCGCTTCGGCACCGCCGCGACCTGTCCCGACGGGCTCGCAGGCGCGATGCGGGTGCGCGACGAGCGCGGCTACTGGACCACCTGGGCGCTGGGCGAGGACTGCGACGCCTGCGGGACGGTCACCTTCCACGAAGACCAGGATCAGGGCGAGCTGTGCCTGGATCTGAGCGACTGGGCCGACGCGATGGTCGCCGCCAACACCCCACACTGAGACCAGTTAAGGGCCTGCCTCTTCGCCGGAGATGGGCAGATGCTCTCCTAACTGTCGCCTGCTCCGGCCCTCGCTTTTGGCATGCCTCATTCAGCAGCATCAG
>CAZKWG010000147.1:0-12646 GCA_964556105.1 uncultured Enterobacterales bacterium
GTAGAGGTCCTCGCGCAGCTTCCCCTCGCGCACGGCGCTCTCGGGATCGCGGTTGGTCGCGGCGATGACGCGCACATCGGCGTGCAGGGTCTTCGTCCCGCCGACCCGCTCGTACTCCCCGTCCTGCAGGACGCGCAGCAGCTTGGCCTGCACCGGCGGGCTCATCTCGGTGATCTCGTCGAGGAAGAGCGACCCGTTGGCGGCCAGATCGAAGCGCCCCTCCTTCCGCCCCTGGGCGCCGGTGAACGCGCCGGGCTCGTAGCCGAAGAGCTCGCTCTCCAGCAGGCTCTCGGGGAGGGCCGCGCAGTTGACGGTGACGAGGCGGGCGCCGCGCCGCGGGCTGGAGCGGTGAATCCAACGGGCCAGCAGCCCCTTGCCCGTGCCGCTCTCGCCGGTGATCAGCACGCTGGCGACGCTGTCGGCCACCTGACGGGCCTCCTCCAGCAGCGCGCGGAGCTGGCCGCTGCGGCCGATCATCTCGTCGGGCACCGCGCGCGCCAGCTCGTCCTTGAGCGCCCGGTTCTCGGCGACCAGCGCACGCTTCTCCAGCGCCTTGCGCACCGCTCGAACCAGGTCGGCGCGGCGCAGGGGCTTGGTGACGAAGTCGTAGGCGCCCTCCTTCATGGCCTCCACCGCGGTCTCCACGGTGCCGTAGGCCGTCATGACGATGACCTCCAGATCGCCGTCCAGGCTGCGAGCCGTCTTCATGAGCTGCAGGCCGTCCATGCCCGGCATCTTGAGGTCGGTGAGCATCAGGGCCACGGGCTCTTCGCGCAGACGGTCGAGCGCCTCGCGCGCGTTGGCGGCGTGGCGCACCTCGATGCCCTCGCGGACGAGGATGCGCTCCAGGGCGAGGCGGTTCGGCTCTTCGTCGTCAACGACCAGGACACGTTGCTGCACAGGACGCTCCCTTGACAGGATGTCCAACAGTGACACTTTTTCGAAGCCGTGTCAACCTGTCAGTGCGCGCGCCGGGCGAGGAGGAAGTCGCGCAGCTCGTCCGACGAGCGGGCCAACAGGAGCACCTCGCCGGCCGCCTCCAGCGAGGCCTTGAGCGTGTCCGATTCCATGAGATCCTCCTGCGTGAAGAGGTGGCGCGGCTGAGGATGCAGGTCCTTATCGTGGGCCTCGCCGGAGGCGTCAGGACAGAAAATGTCCGCTTCTGCTCCGGTGGTGAAGAACACCCTCCGAGCGCTGTTCAGCCCGCGGGCTCGGGCGTGACGGGCAGGGCAGGCATCATCAGCGTGAACGTGCAGCCCAGACCCGGGCGGGCCTCGCAGCGAAGGCTGCCGTCCCCGTCCTCGAGCTCCTGGCGGCTGATCGCCAGCCCCAGGCCCGTGCCCTGAGCCTTGGTCGTGAAGAAGGGCTCGAAGGCGCGATCGACCTGGCTGGGCTCCATCCCGGGCCCGTCGTCCTCGACGATCACGCGAAGCCGCCCGCCGGACAATTCTACCTCGATAGCCAGCTTGCGGGCCCCCGCCTCGACGGCGTTTCGAAGCACGTTGCGAAGCGCCCGCCGCAGCGCGTCTCCGTCCAGCTCAACGACCTCGGACTCCGGCCCACCGACGCTCACCTCGACGCCCGCGCGGCGCAGCACCTCCACCTCGACGCGGACCACCTCGCGGACCAGGGAGAGGGGATCGGCGGGGACGAGCTCTGGCTGTCTCCGACGCGAGAGATCGAGATAGCGCGCCGTGATCCGCTCGAGCCGATGAATCTCGCCGGTGATCGTCTCCAGCATGGCGCGCGCCTCGGCCTCCGCGCCCTCGATCTCCTCGGCCAGCAGCTCGGCGTTCAAGCTCATCGCGTTGAGCGGGTTTCGCACCTCGTGGGTGATCTGCGCGAGCATCTGGCCGACCAGCGCGAGCCGCTCCGAGCGGGCGAGGCGCTTGCGATCCTCCAGGCGCTCCGTCACGTCCTCGCCCACGACCAGGACGCCGCGCGGTCCGAAAGGCACGACATCGACGTCGAAGAGCCGGCCGGCGAGGGGCAGCGCCTCGATACGCCGCGCGGGAGCTCCCGGGCCTCCCACCAGGAGCCCGGCGAGCGCGTCCGGGAGCGGCGCCCCCTCGGAGACCCCCCACAGCCGGGCCGCCGCCGGGTTGGCCGTCGCGACGCGACCGGGATCGCCCTCGACGACGACCAGACCCGCGCGGATGGCGTCGAGCACGCTGCGCAGGCGCAGGGAGAGGCGGTCCAGGGCCGCGGCGCGCTCCGAGAGGGTGCGATCGCGCTCGGCGACGGCCTCGGCCATGGCGTTGAATTCCCGAGCCAGAACGCCGACCTCATCGCGGGAGCGCACGTCAACGCGCGGCGCGGCCTCTCCGGCGGCGAGGCGCTGCACCTGGGCCGTCAGTCGCCCGATGGGCTGCAAGGTCAGCAGCGCGAAGCCGGCCATGACCCCGGCCAGGAGCGCCGCCAGCGCCGAGAGGGTGCCGGAGACCGTCAGCGCGCGGACCTGCGCCTGCGCCGTGCGCTCGCTCACGGCGAGGATCCGCCCCTCCACCAGGGCCGTGAGCTGGTCGATCTGCAGCGCCAGCTCCTTGTTCTTGCGGTCCAGCTCGACCCGCGCGGCCGTGGCCTGGCTGGGCTCCGCGGCGCCCTCCAGCCAGGCGCTCGCGGCCCGGTCGAACGCCATCCGCGCCTCGTCGATCTCTCCCAGGAGGTCCAGCGCCCCGCTCAGCGCGCGCCGCTCGTCCGGATCCTCTACGGGCCCCAGCGCGCCCTCGACCATGCCGCGCCCGCGGGCGATGTCGTCCGCCAGGCTCGCGCTGTAGAACGCGGCGTTCGACCGATGTCCAGCCAGGGGGCGCGGCCCCTCCCGGCTGCCGCGCTCCAGGTCGCGATCCATCTGCCGGAGGACCGCGTTCAGATCGGCCGCGACCCCGGCCAGGGGCAGGTAGACCGCGTTGATCGCGCGCAGACCGTCGCCGATGGAGCGGAGCTGCACGAGCCCGTAGACCAGCGCGCCGGCGAAGGCCGAGAGCGAGAGGGCGAAGACCGCCAGGATCCGCGTCCGGATGGAGCGGAGGAACACGCTACTCTCCTGGCGTCAGCGGAGGCGTCGGAGCCTCGGGGGGCGCCTTGGCGGCGCCGGCGCTCGGGACCCAGGCGCCCTCGGGCCCGAAGACGTCCAGCGTCTGTCCGCGGCGAGCCGTGGCGACCACCCGCGCGTCGCCGTCCAGCACCAGCGCGCCCCGCGACCAGATGGTGAGCAGATCCGCGGATCGGATCTCCAGCGCATGCTCGCCCGGCGTGATGCCCTCGAGCTGAACCACGGCCGCGTCCGAGAAGACGAGCCTGCGCTCGCCGTCCAACACCAGCGCGAAGCTGTCTTCGGACCCGGACTTCAGCTCGAGCACGGGCCGTGATGGCGGCCCCGGCGGAAGCCGCTCCTGGGTCACGGTGCTCCCGAGCACGCGCAGGCGGACGCCGCCGCTGTCCGGCACCTCCACCGTCAGCGTGCGCGCCCGCCCGCCGGCGACGAGCTCGACCAGATGAGGCCCGGCGCGCAGGTCGACCAGGCGCAGGGTCCCCGGTCCCCAGGTCTGAACCAGCACCTCGCCGCTCTCCCGCAGCTCGACGGGGACCGTCGCGTCCAGCAGAAGATCGCCGGCCAGGGCCGCGGACACCAGCAGGGGCAGGAACATCAGAGGCCTCCTCTCCCGGCCTCGTTAACCGCGAGAGCGCGCGCAGGCGCGCCCGGGGAGGTTATCCCAGACTCACCCATGCCTGAGATCCTCGAGCACACCCTCCCGAACGGCCTGCGCGTCATCCTCCAGCCCGATCCGACCCTGCCCGTGGTCGGGATCGCGCTGTACTACGACGTAGGCAGCCGCAACGAGGAGCCGGGGCGATCCGGCTTCGCCCACCTCTTCGAGCACCTGATGTTCGAGGGCTCCGCGCACGTCGGCAAGACGGAGCACTTCCGGCTCATCCAGAGCGTCGGCGGACAGCTCAACGGCACGACCAGCAAAGATCGGACGAACTACTACGAGAGCCTGCCTGCCCATCAGGTGGCGCTCGGGCTGTGGCTCGAGGCCGACCGGATGCGCGCCCTGGCCATCACGACCGAGAACTTCGAGCACCAGCGCCAGACGGTGATGGAGGAGCGGCGGCAGCGCGTGGACAACGCCCCTTATGGGCTGGCCTACCTGCACTTCGGCGAGCTCTCCTGGTCCTGCTGGGCCTATGCCCACCCCGTCATCGGCTCCTGGGAGGACCTCGAGGCGGCCCGCTTCGAGGACGCCCTGGCCTTCCATCAGCGGTGGTACCGGCCGGACAACGCCACGCTGGCCGTCGCGGGAGACCTCGACCCCAGCGAGGTGCTCGGCCTCATCGGCGACTACTTCGGCGACATCCCCGCGGGAGGCGATCGCGTCGAGCCGGATCTCGCCGAGCCCCGCCGTCAGGGCCGGGTGGAGCGCACCGAAGAGGCGCCCCTGGCGCAGCTCCCCACGGTCTTCCTGAGCCACCAGGCCCCGCCCATCTGGGATCCGGACTTCTTCACCTACGAGGTGCTGGAGACCCTCCTCTTCATGGGGCCCTCCAGCCGGATCCACCGACGCCTGGTGATGGAGGATCAGGTCGCGGTCGAGGTGAACGGCGGCTACGAGGGGCACCGTGGTCCCAGCTTGATGGCCGGTTATGTCGTGGTGCCGCGGGGCGGCGAAATGGGCCGCGTCGCCGCGCTCTATCAAGCAGAGCTGGATCGTCTCGCCCGCGAGCCGGTCTCGCCGCGCGAGCTGGCGAAGGTGCAGAACCAGCTCCGCACGGCGCGCCTGCTCGGTCAGGAGAGCCCGCTCCAGCGCGCGCTGGCCCTGGGGCGCGCGGCGCTCTTCCACGGCGACACGGCCTGGGAAGAACGTTATCTCGAGCGCATCGCCGCCGTGACCCCCGACGAGATCCAGCGGGTCGCGGCGCGGGATCTGGGCGCGGACAGCGCGGTCGTGCTGAACGTGGTGCCCCGATGAGCTTTCCGACCACGCCGCCCCTACGCGACACCCCCCGCCCCTGGGCCTTCCCGGAGGTCCACAGCGCCACCCTGCCCTGGGGCCTGACCCTGGCCGCGGTGGCCATGCCCGCCCTGCCCCTGGTCCAGGTTCGTTGGACCTTTCGTGGGGGGCGCTCCGCCCTCGCCTCGCCCGCCACCGGGACCGCCCGGCTGCTGGCCCAGGTCTCGCGCCACGGGACGCAGCGCTACAACACCGAGCAGCTCTCCGAGACCCTCGACCATCTGGGCGCGCGGCTCCGCACGGGCATCTCGCTGGACCAGGCGAACCTGACCCTCACCGGCCAGTCCGCGCACCTGGACACCTTGCTGGATCTGGCGGACGAGGTCGCCTTTCGGCCCACCTTCCCGGAGAGCGAGCTGACCCGCGAGCGCACCAGCGCGCTCGAGCTGCACGAGCACGAGCGCGTCCACGCCGAGACCGTCGCGGCGCGCTGGCTGGCCTGGCTGCTCTACCAGGACCACCCCTATGGCTGGCCTCCCACCACCCTGCAGGGCCTGAACGAGACCACGCGCGAGGCGCTGATCGCCCTGGACCCGCAGATGTACGCGCCCGAGCGCGGCCTGCTGACCGTGGTGGGCGACATCGACCCGGAGCGGATCCTGAGCCTGCTGGCCGCGCGCTACCCGAGCTCGCCGCTGGCCAGCGCCCCCCCTCGGCGAGGTCGGCCCCGCGCCGCGCAGCGGTGCCCGTCGGGTCGTCGCCGTAGACCGTCCTGGCTCCGAGCAGGTCGCCGTCGCCCTCGGCCACACCGCGCTCCACCGCGCCCATCCGGACTACCTCGCCCTGCGCGTCGCCAATCAGGTCTTCGGGGCCGGGGTCAGCAGCCGGCTCTTCCTCGATCTGCGCGAGCGCCGCTCCCTGACCTATGGCGCCTACAGCGCCCTCGACGCGGGCGTGCTGGGCGGGGACCTGATCTCCAGCCTGTCTACGGCGCCAGCCAAGGCCGCTCTGGCGGTGCGCGCGCTCGCCAACCAGTGGGACGCGCTCGTAGAGGCGCCCATCCCCGAGGACGAGCTCGAGCCCGCCCGCCGCTTCCTGATCGGATCCTTTCCGCAGAGCGCCAGCGGGGTCGCGGGGATCGGCGGCCTCGTGTCGCTGCGTTGGCTGTCCGGCCTGCCGGTGGACACCTGGGCGCGCTACCCGGAGGCGCTGGCGGCGATCTCCAGCGAGACGGCCAGCGCGGCGGTCTCGCGCTGGGTGCGGCCCGCGGAGACCTGCGCCGTGATCGTCGGCCCGTTGGAGCAGGCCTTGGAGGCCGCCAGCATCCTCGGGACTCCGGAGATCGGCCGGGCTTCGGAGCCCGCCTGGGAGCGCTCGGGAAGCTGAGAGCCGCGCAGGTGTTGCAGGTGCGTCGCCTTGCAGGCATTTTCTCGCGAGGCTATGCAGACACCCCCTCTGTCCTGATCTCAGCATCTCGCTTTCAGGGATGTCGTCCAACGTCCGTCGTCGGCCGACCGAACCCCAGAACTTGAACCCGATAGGAGCATCCATGCGGACTCGAATGATGGCGGCGGTGGCCCTCGCGGCCCTCCTCGCCGGCTGCCAGGGCGAAGGCGCCTCTACCTCCGGTACCAGCACTCCCAAGGCGGAAGGCGCGGGCGCCGAGGCGGCACCCCAGGATGTCGGCGAGACCCTCGCCACCGTCAACGGCATCGACGTCGGCAGCAAGGAGTTCGAGGCCGCCGCCGCGCGCAAGACTCCGGCCGCGGGCGATGCGCTCTCTCAGGCTGAGAAAGAGGAGGTCTTGAACCGCCTCATCGAGGAGAAGCTCCTCTACCAGGCGGCGCTGAAGAAGGGCCTGGACAAGGACCCCAAGGTCCAGAAGGTCATGGTCAACAGCCTCCTCCGCGACGAGGTCTACAACCAGGTCCGCAACTCGGACTTCACCGACGAGCAGCTCCAGGCGTACTACGACGCCCACAAGGAAGAGTTCGTCGTCCCCGAGAAGGTCCAGATCAAGCGGATCCTGATCAAGGTCACCGAGGAGCGCCCGGACGACAAGGCCAAGGCCGAGGCCGAGCGCATCCGCGGCGAGGTGGCGAAGAAGCCCGACACCTTCAAGGATCTGGCCGGCAAGTTCTCCGAGGATCCCTATCGGCGCCGCGGCGGCGACGTGGGCTTCGTGCCCCGCAGCGGCAAGCCCGGTCTGGACCAGGAGATCGTGAACAAGGCCTTCGAGATCCCCGTGGACAGCGTCAGCCCCGTCTTCAAGACCTCCGAGGGCTACAACATCATCCACGTCTCGAACAAGCGTGAGCGCGTCGAGCGCACCTTCGCCCAGATGAAGGGCTCCGTGCTCCGCAAGGTCAAGAACGACAAGCTCAAGGAGCTGTACGACAAGTACGTCGCGGACCTCAAGACCTCGGCCAAGGTCGAGATCAAGACGGACAAGCTGACCGCGCTCGAGATCAAGAGCGTCCGCCGGCCGATGGGCCCCGGCTTCGTCAGCCCGGAGCTCGAGGACGAGATGGACATGGGCGGCGAGGGCGTCCCAACGCCGCCTGAGGGCGCCGAGGCCCCCGAAGGCGTCCCCGGCGACGCGCAGTGAGCTCGCGCGCGGTCCTGCTGGCGGTCCTGCTCGCGCTCCCTCTGGGCGCAGGCGCCGCTATCGTGGACCGCGTCGCGGCGGTGGTGAACGACGAGGTCGTGACGCTCTCCCAGATCTACGACCTCGGCGGCCCCTTCATCGAGGAGCGGGTCACGTCGGCCGGCGGTGATCCGCTGGCTCGACGCGCCGCAGAGCTCGAGGTCCTCGACCAGATCGTGCTGCGCCGCCTGATCGCTCAGGAGACGCTCAAGCTCGGGCTGGACGTGGACGATGACGAGGTCGCGCAGGGCCTGGAGCGGCTGGCCGCGCAGAACGGCATGACCGTGGACCAGCTCCGACAGGAGATCGAGCGTCAGGGCCTGGTCTGGGTGGACTACCGGGCGGAGTTCAAAGAGAACCTCCGCCAGCAGAAGTTCACGGTCAACATCATCTATCCGCGCATCAAGGTCGATGAGGACGAGCTGAAGGACGCCTACCGGCGCCTGATCGCCTCGTCGAACCTGCCCCAGGTCATGGACGTGGGCGCCATCTTCCTGTCCTGGCCGCTGGGGGCCGACGACGCGGCGAAGCAGCGCGTGCGCGATGCCGCCTCGGCGGCGGTGGCGCGCGTGCGCGGCGGCGAGACGTTCGCGGCCGTGGCGGCGGAGGTGGACCAGGGGCCTTATGGCGCCAATGGTGGAAAGATGGGCACCTTCGCCCAGGGCGAGCTGCTGCCCGTCCTGGACGAGCCGCTGGCCGCGCTCAGCGTGGGCGGGGTGAGCGATCCCATCGACATGCCCCAGGGCGTCTTCGTCGTCAGCGTGCTGAACCGCAGGGCGGCCGACGCGCAGCCCTTCGAGGAGGTCCGCGACCAGGTCTTCGACCAGGTCTACGCCACGCGCGTCGATGACGAGATCTTCCAGTGGTACCAGCAGCAGCGCCGTCGGGCGGCGATCAGCGTGAAGCTGGAGTCTCCGCCCTCGCCATGAGGCTGGTGCTCACCCACGGGATGGGCGTGGGGCCAGAGCTCGCGCTGCGCGCCCTCGCGGAGGGTGCTGGCGCCGCGGCGCGCGTCCTGCTCGTGGGTCGGCGGGAGCCGGTCCTTCAGGCCAACCAGGCGATCGGGCTCCCGCTGCGCCTGGTCAACGCGCTCGACCTCGACGTGCTCGATCCGGGGGAGCCCGGGCTCTTCGAGGCCCCCGACGAGGACGAGCCCGCGGAGGCCGCGGCGATACGGCTGGGCGTGCGCGCCTGCCTCGACGGGCGCGCCGACGCCCTGGTCACCGGCCCCATCCACAAGGCCCGCCTCGCCGCCCGCGGCTTTCCCTACCTGGGCCACACGGACATGCTGGGCGACCTGTGCGGCGCCGAGCCCGTCATGGCCTTCGCCGGCGGCGCGCTGCGGGTCGCCCTGGTGACCGTCCACTGCTCCCTGCGCGACGTGCCCGACCGGATCACCCCGGAGCGCGTCACCCACACCACCCGCCTCCTCGCCGCCGCCCTGCGCGACGACCTGGGCATCGTCCGACCGCGCCTCGCGGTCTGTGGCCTGAACCCGCACGCCGGTGAGGAGGGGCTGCTGGGCCGGGAGGAGATCGAGGTGATCGCCCCGGCTGTCGCCGATCTTCGGCGCGAGGGCTGGGATCTGCTTGGCCCTGTCTCCGCCGAGACCGCCTTCCTCGAGGCGCGCGCCGGCCGCGTGGACGCGGTCGTCGCGATGTACCACGATCAGGGCCTCGCCCCGCTGAAGGCCGTGGACTTCGGGCGCTCGGTGAACTGGACCCTCGGCCTGCCCATCGTGCGAACCAGCGTCGATCACGGCACCGCCGACGCCCTCGTCGACACGGGGCGCGCCGATCCGGCCAGCATGGCGGCGGCGATCCGCCTCGCCCAGGAGATCGTCGCGCGGCGCCTCAGCGGCGGCGGGCGATCAGGGGCTCACGGGACGTGATGCGCTTGAGCGCCTCGCGAGCCGCCTGCGCCACCTCAGGGCTCGGGTCCTTCGTCTTCTCCTCGATGGCAGGGACCAGCGCCGGGCCCGCCAGCCGACCGATCGCCGTCACGCAGTCCCGCCGCACGCGCACGTCCCCGTGGTCGAGGCCCCGGCGCAGGATGTTCACGAAGGACTTCCAGTTGGTGTAGCCCGCCAGGCGCGCCCCCATCGCCGAGGTCGCCGGATCCGTGCTGTTGAACATGTCGCGCACGCGGTCGCGCCCCGCCATGTCCAGCTCGAAGCCGAGGGCAAAGCGCTTCTCGGCGCGCTCGATCTCGCCGCGGTCCATCAGCTCCCAGGGGTCCTCGCGGATCAGCGCCGGATCGACCGGGACGTCCGGCGCAGCCTCCTGACCCACCGCCCCCGGCTCCGCCCCCTCGCTCAGGACGGGCAGGGTCTCCAGGGCCGTGACCTGCGGCAGCCCGGCGGAGACGTCGGTGACGGCGGCGTTCTGTCGAATCACCAGGCGAGCGTCCGGCACGGCGCGCGCGAGCGCAGCCACGAAGTGCAGCAGCTCCATCAGCGGGCCATCGACCTCGGCGCGGGCGACCACGCCCGAGCCCGCCGACACGACCTCACAGCCGCGAGGGAGTCTCACCCACTCCTCTTCGGTCAGCGGGGTCTCTCGATAGAGGACGAAGCCAGGCATGGACGCTCCACGTCATTCAGGTAGGAGACATCATCGCACGCGGCTCCCCCCTGCGGCGGGGACTCCAGGAGATTATATTGAACTCTTCCCTCAAGCCCGGCTGAGGCTACCTTCAGGTCCGAGCTGGTTCACCGTCGCGGGATGACGCTTCATGGCTGAATTCAACTACCCGACCGTCTCCTTCGATACCCATCCGAGCGCCTACGTCCACTGGGACCTCGAGGTTCAGGGGTCGGTCGCGACGCTTCGCATGCATATCAAGGAAGATCACCCGCTCTGGGCCGGTCGCTACGAGCTGAAGCTGAACTCCTACGATCTCGGCGTGGACATCGAGCTGGCCGACGCCATCCAGCGCCTGCGCTTCGAGCACCCCGAGGTGCGGGCGGTCGTGCTGACCGGCGCCTATGACCGCATCTTCTGCGCCGGCGCGAACATCCGCATGCTCGGCCAGGCGCCGCACGCCTTCAAGGTGAACTTCTGCAAGTTCACCAACGAGACCCGCGACTCCATCGAGGACGCCAGCCGCCACTCCGGCCAGACCTGGATCGCGGCCCTCAACGGCACGGCCTCGGGCGGCGGCTACGAGCTCGCCCTGGCGTGCGAGAAGATCCTGCTCATCGACGACGGGAACGCCGCCGTCGCCCTGCCCGAGGTGCCGCTGCTCGGCGTGCTGCCGGGCACCGGCGGGCTCACGCGCGTCACGGACAAGCGCAAGGTACGCCGCGACATCGCCGACCTCTTCTGCACCAAGGCAGAGGGATACAAGGCCCGTGACGCCGCGAAGTACCGCCTCATCGACGCCAGCTTCCCGCGCAGCCAGTGGGCCTCCGGCGTGGACGCTCAGGCCCAGCAGGCCGCGCAGGCCAACCCGGAGAAGAAGGGCGAGGGCGTCCCGCTCCCGGCGCTCGACCGGACGCTCCGCGAGGGCGGCTGGTTCTACCGCTACGTGGACGTCTCGGTCGAGGGTCGCGTCGCCACGCTGCTGATGAAGGGGCCCGACGCCGAGCCCTCGCGCAGCGCGAGCACCTGGGCCTTGCAGGCCTTCCGCGAGCTGGACGACGCCCTGCTGCGGCTGAGGCTGAACCACCTGGACGTGGGCCTGCTCCTCCTTCGCTCGCAGGGGAGCCCGGACGCGGTCCTCGCCCACGACGAGCATGCCCGCGAGAGCGCCCGCGACGACTGGTTCTGGCGCGAGGTCGTCCTCTATCAGGCGCGCACCCTGCGCCGCCTGGACAACATGGCCAAGAGCCTCTTCGCCATCGTGCTGCCCGGCAGCTGCTTCGCCGGCGTGCTCTTCGAGATGGTGCTCGCGGCCGACCGCTCCTACATGCTGGCCGACGAGGACGGCGAGAACCACGTCCAGCTCTGCGCCGGCAACGGCGGTTCCTGGCCGATGGCCAACGGCCTCACCCGCCTGGTGGCGCGCTTCCCGGGGGAGCCCGACGCCCCCGGCAACGCCCTCGACGAGGACGGCCCCATCGACGCCGAGACCGCGGAGGCGCTCGGCCTGGTCACCGCGGCCCCAGACGACATCGACTGGGACGACGAGGTCCGCATCGCGGTGGAGGAGCGCGTCAGCCTCTCCCCCGACGCGCTGACGGGGATGGAGCAGAATCTCCGCTTCGGCGGCAAGGAGACGCTCGAGACCAAGGTCTATGGGCGCCTGACCGCCTGGCAGAACTGGATCTTCCAGCGACCGAACGCTGTGGGGGAGAGGGGTGCGCTGACCATGTACGGCCACCCCGAGCGTCCAATCTTCGACTTCCGGAGGACGTGATGAGCAGCATCAACTATGACGATCGCATCCCGAACAACGTCAACCTCTCGGAAGACAAGCGTCTCCAACGCGCCCTGGAGAAGTGGCAACCGGCGTTCCTGAGCTGGTGGAACGATGTAGGGCCGCAGGTCTTCAAGACCAACGACATCTACCTGCGCACGGCGGTCTCCACCGCGCCGGGCGGCTGGGCCCACTTCGGCTACGTGAAGATGCCCGACTACCGCTGGGGCATCTTCCTCGAGGATCAGGAGCCGGATCGCCGCATCCCGGGCGGTGACCACGCGGGCTCCCCCGTCTGGCAGTCCGTGCCCGGCGAGTACCGCAACATCCTGAAGCGCATCATCGTCACCCAGGCGGACACCGAGCCCGCCAGCGTCGAGCAGCAGCGCTGGCTGGCCAGCCGCGCCCCCAGCCTGCTGGACGCGCGCAACCTCTTCCAGGTCAACGTGGAAGAAGGCCGCCATCTATGGGCGATGGTCTACCTTTTGCATGCCCACTTCGGCAAGGACGGCCGCGACGAGGCGGACGCCCTGCTGGAGCGCCGCAGCGGCGACCCCGACAAGCCGCGCATCCTGGACGCCTTCAACCAGCCCTGCCCGGACTGGCTGACCTTCTACTGCTTCACCATGTTCACCGACCGCGACGGCAAGTACCAGCTCGCCGCGCTGGCCGAGTCGGGCTTCGA
>CAZKWG010000148.1:0-12606 GCA_964556105.1 uncultured Enterobacterales bacterium
CGCTGCCCTCGAGCTATGACGAGTACAACTGGGTTCAGCCCGCGCAGCCCTGACGAGGGTCCGACCCGGCCTGCTCTCAGAGCGAGCGGGCCAACCGGAAGCCGACCACCGCCAGGCGCGAGCTCGGAGGATCGGCGAAGCGGCTGGCCAGCGCGCAGAAGCGTGGGGCGCTCACGAAGCTCCCGCCGCGGTTGAGGCGCCAGGCGGGGTCACCCGGATCGAGGTCTGAGCGCACGCGCGGGCTCGGATCGGCCCGGCCTCGGTAGGCGTTGGCGCACCAGTCCCGCACGTTGCCGGCGGCGCCGCGCAGGCCATAGGGGCTCTCGTCATAGGGGAAGGCGTCTACCTCGGCGCTGGTGGGCACGCCCTTTCGGCTGTTGATCACGGAGGCGCGGGTGGCGTCGAAGTGGTCGCCCCAGGGGAAGCGCCGCCCGTCCACGCCGCGGGCGGCCTTCTCCCACTCCTGGTCGTGCGGCAGGCGCCAGGGCCGGCCGGTGCGCGCCGCCTCCCAGCGGGCGTAGGCGCAGGCGTCCTCCCAGCGGACCCGCGTGACGGGATGTCGCAGCCCGCCCACATGGGCGATCGCGGGCTGCCGGAGCGTGTAGCGCCCTCGGTCGTCGCGGACGGCGACGGGGATGGCCGCGACGCCTTCGCTCGCGGCCGCCCGAGGCAGGCGCTCTTCGGCCTCCTCGGCCCGACCCTGGGCCACGAGGTCGTCGAGGAAGGCCAGGTACTCGGCGTTGGTGACGGGGTGGCGTCGGATCACGAAGGCGTCCACCCAGCGGCGCGTGCCCGGCCAGGGGTCCACGGCGTCGGGGTCGCCGCCCGACCAGAACCATCCCGGCGGCACATACAGATCGTCGGGGCCGAGATCCTCGGGCGGGAGGGGCACGGGCAGGGTCCGGTCCGCGTCGGGGGGCGCGCCGGTCCAGCGTCCACCGCGCTCCAGCAGCACG
Source organism: uncultured Enterobacterales bacterium (assembly GCA_964556105.1). Taxonomy (GTDB): domain Bacteria; phylum Myxococcota_A; class UBA796; order UBA796; family CAZKWG01; genus CAZKWG01. The sequence continues at coordinate 957 of CAZKWG010000148.1, forward strand.
GGGTAGCGCATGGGGGCGCGCCCGGGCCGCTCGATCAGCAGAAGGTAGCTGCCGCGGGGCAGCACGCGATCGAGGAGCGGCGTCGGGCCCAGATCCTGGTCGAAGACGGCGATGAGGCGGCGCTGGCGCTCTTCGTAGCGGTACAGGCGGACCTGGGCGCCCGGCGGATCCGTGATCAGGTTCAGACGCGCGTCGCCGCTCAGCCATTCGGTGTGTTCACCGCGATCGTGGGCGCGCAGCAGGGCCTCGAAGCGCGCGGCCGCGGCGGGGTCGTGTCGGGCCTCGGCCGCGGCGTGCTCTCGTTGGTAGAGCCGCGCCAACGCCAGATCGGCCTCCAGCAGCCCGGGGGAGGCTTCGAGCGCGCTCTGCAGCAGCCGGGTCATCTCCAGCTCCGCCAGCAGCGCCTCCTGGTCCGCCTTCGCGGCCCGCTCCTCCAAGGCCCAGGCCTGGTGACGGCGCTCCTCGGGCTCCCAGGGCTCGAGCTCCGCCAGCGCGCCCTCCGCCTCGGCACGCAGGCGCGCGGCCTCCTGGCGCAGCGCCTGGACATGCGGCTCGAGGCTGTGGGCCTGATGGACCAGCGCCAGCCCGGTCTCGCGGCGGCGAGCGCCGTCCAGCCAGTCGGCCAGCATGGCCGCCATCGCCTCGGCGCTGGGGCGCTGCGCGGGGTCGCGCGCCATCGCGGCCTCGACATGACGACACAGCTCGTCGGGCAGTCGGCGTCCGGCTCCCGCGCTGGCGAGCGGCTCCGGCGCGCGCGTGGAGACCTGCGCGATCACGGAGGCGGCGCTCCCGAGGTAGGGCGGACGGCCCGACAGCGCGTGGTAGAGCGTGGCGCCGATCGCGTAGACGTCGCCCCAGGGACCCATGAGCTCCAGCTTTCCCAGGGCCTGCTCGGGCGGCATGTAGGCGGGCGTGCCCAGCACGTCGCCGAGCCGGGTCAGGCGTGAGGCGCCGGAGGTCGCGAGGTCCGGGTCGCTCGCCGCCTCGGGGCTGGTCAGGTCATGGGCCAGGCCCCAGTCCACCACCCGGACCTCGCCGTAGGAGCCCAGCATGATGTTGGCCGGCTTCAAGTCTCGGTGGATCACGCCCTGGGCATGGGCGTAGGCGACCGTCTCCGCGACGCGGCGAAGCACCTCGACCACGCGGCGGATGTTCGGCTCGGGCGCGGCGGTCCAGTCCATGGACTCGATCATCGACTCCAGCGTTCGACCTTGGACCTCCTCCATGATGTAGTAGGGGCGTCCATCGGGGAGCTGCCCCAGATCGTGGACAGGGATGACGCCGGGGTGCTGCAGGCGGCCCGTGATGCGCGCCTCATTGGCGAAGCGGGACTCGTCCGATGGCCACAGCGCAGCGTGGATCACCTTCCGCACGACCTCGCGATCCAGGACCCGGTCCCAGACACGCTCGACCGTTCCCATGCCCCCGCGCCCGAGCTCGGACAGGGCTCGGTAACGTTCACCCCCCGGCACCTCGGGCCCGGTCGCCCCAGGCTCGGTGAACGGGCGCCGCAGCATCGGGAGCGTGGTGGTGGTTCGAATGGGCACGCCGTCTCCTGGCCCGTGTTCAGCGTTGGCGCGACCTCGCTAGCGCGTCGGTGTGGACGCGCGCCGCCGCCGCCGCCAGCCGAAGCCGATCAGCGGCAGCAGCAGGAGCCCCGCGGCGCTGCTGCTCTTGTCGTTGCAGCAACCGCCGCCGACCTCCTCGCCGGGGCCCGAGCTGTAGCCGCTCTCCTTGAAGTCCTCCTGGATGGCCCAGCCGGGGTTGCCCTCGCCCACCCACTCGTAGGCGCCGATGTCGGGCGCGTCGCCCTCGCGAGGGGCGCCGTTGAAGTCGGTCTCGGGCACCCAGGTCTCGCCCGCGGGGTCTCCGGCGTCCTTCAGGTTGCTGCCGGTGGCGGGGTAGAAGTCCCAGCCCTCGGTGTCGACGAAGTCGTCGAAGCCGCCGCCGGGGGCGAAGGTCTCGGCCAGCGCGTCGGGCACGTCCGCCAGCCCGCAGACCAGGTTGCCGGTGAAGAGGCCGAGCTCCACCGCGCCCGTGTCGCCCTCGTCCTCGACGTAGAGGCCGTAGCCGGTGGGGTTGCAGATGGCGTTGTTCGCCAACACGTTGCCGGTCCGTCCGTCCCACTCCTCGATGAAGACGCCGTAGCTCGAGGTGTTGACGACGGTGTTGAAGCTGATGACGACGTCGTCCAGCGTGTCTCGGTCATTGGCGGCGCTGCGGATGCCGACGCCTTCCACGTTGAAGACGACGTTGTTTCGGACACGGCTCGAGCCGCGGGCGTCGATGCCGACCTCGTTGACGTTCCACAGGACGTTGCCCTGCACGACGTTGGGCTCGCCGTACTCGGTCGAGTCCACGCGCAGGCCACGGTAATTCGTGTCGTGGATGACGTTGTTGGAGAGGGTGTTGCCCTGGCCGCCCGGCGCCAGGTAGATGCCGTAGGCGCCCGTGCCTTGAAGGCCATGAATCCAGTTGCCGCTGATGGTGCTGTTCTCGGTCCAGCAGCTCACGTCGCTGCAGCCGATGTAGATGCCCGTGCCGCTGACCGAGTCGTGCAGGTGGTTGTTGGTGATGGTCAGGTTGGAGTTGTTGCCTGCGAGGTAGAGCAGCGTGCTGCCCACCTCGCCGATCTCGCAGTCCGTGATCGTGATGTTGCTGCTGCTGATGATCTCCACGCCGTAGGCGTTGTCCGACTCCCAGTCGGCGGCGCCGCGGAAGGTCAGCCCGCGCACCTCCAGGTAGGTGGCGCCCGTGATGTAGGCGCCGATCCAGGCGTCCGCGCTGATCTCCAGGATCGGCGTGGCGCCCTCCTTGGCGCGCAGGATGATCGGCTGGTCCTCGGTGCCCTGGCCCGTCCAGGTCAGGGCGGTGGTGAGCGGGTAGACGCCGTCGTTGAAGACGATCTCCGAGCCCGCCGCGAGGCTGGCCGTGAGCGTGACGATGTCGTCGCCAGGCGAGACCTCGACCTCTGCGGCCTGGGCCGAAGGGAGCGTCAGCGTGAGGATGAGCGTGATCATGGGCTTGCCTCCGGGCCGCCTGTGGCGCCGCGATCGTTCTGGGTTCCGTCCGTGTCCTCCCAGGCCGCGCTGTCCGGGCCGCTGTTGCGCGCCGGGGAGCTGCTCTTCAAGGACAGGTCGTCGTCTGTGGGGTCGCCGTCGTTGGTGAAGCTGGTGAACAGGGGGTTCTCCTCCGTGTTCTCGTCCGAGTCGGCCTCGACCTCGCCGCCGAACTCCACGCCGGACGAGGTCAGGTAGGCCGTACACCAGCCGACCGAGGCGTCGGAGCCCGAGGCGACGTAGAGGCCGCTCTCACCGTACGAGGCGATGACGAGGTTCGACCACACGTAGAGGTCCGAGGCGTCGTCGGCGTCGATGTACAGCCCGCCGCCGTCGCCGCTGGCCACGTTGCCGGTCAGCGTGTTGTTCCCGAAGGTGAACGCCACGACGTCGCCGGTCACCGCGACGCCGCCACCCGCGACCGCCGCCTCGTTGTCCTGCACGAAGAGGTTGCTGACCTCGCCCGACGGGTCATCGACGTCGGTGAACGAGAGCGCGCCGCCGAGCGTGCCGGCCTGGTTCAGCGCGAAGGTGGAGCGCCGCAGCTCCACCGGCCCGGCGCCAGCCAGGGCGATGCCGCCCCCCTCCTGGGAGGCGAGGTTGCTCCAGAAGGACGAGCCGTCCACGTCGGCGCCTGCGCCCTCCAGCAGCACCGCGCCGCCGCGCACCCCGCTGTTGCCCTCGTACCAGGACCCCTCGTCCACGAAGCTCCCCGAGACCACGGCGATGGCCCCGCCGTCATCGACCGCCACGTTGTCCGAGAACGTGCAGCCGGACAGCGTCAGCGTGCCGGCGTTCACCGCCACCGCCCCGCCGTCGCCCGTGCTGGTGTTGCCGCTGGCGATCACGTCGATCAGCGTCAGATCGGAGAGGCTGGCCCACAGCGCGCCGCCGTCCCCGTCGGCGGTGCCGCCCTGCACCGTCAGGTTCTGCAGCGTCAGCGCGCCGCCGCCCGTGACCTCGGCCACCCGCGCGCCCGCCTCGGCGGTGAGCACCACCTCGCTCGCGTCGTCGCCGCCGCCCGAGAGCACCAGCGGATCCCCGGTCCACTCCAGCCCCACCGTGTACGTGCCCGGCGCGAAGATCACCGTGCGGCAGACCTCGTCCAGGCCAGCGATGGCGTCGTCCAGGTCGTTGAAGGGCAGGCGCTCCGTGCCGTCCCCGCCGTCCGCCGCCGCCGCGTCCAGCACGACCGGGTAGGCGCTGGCGTCGTCGTCGTCGCAGTCACCCGCCGCGCCGCAGGGGGAGTGACCGTCGCCGTCCACATCGAGGTCGTCTTCGTAGCCTGAGCAGTCGTTGTCCACGTCGTCGCAGACCTCGACGTTGCCCGGCCAGGCGTCCGGCTCGGTCTCGTCGCAGTCCCCGTCGCAGACCGTGTAGCCGTCGCCGTCCTGGTCCTCGCGGTCGGTCTCCTGGCCGTCGCAGTCGGTGTCCTTGTCGTCGCACAGCTCCTCGGCGCCCGGGTACACATAGGCGTCGCCGTCGTCGCAGTCCTCCTCGCACAGCCGCCAGCCGTCGTAGTCGGCGTCGGCCTCGTCGGCGTCCGCGGCGCCCGAGCAGTCGTTGTCCACCCCGTCGCAGACCTCGGGGTTGCCCGGGAAGGCGCTGGCGTTGGCGTCGTCGCAGTCGCCGGTGGCCGGCGAGTAGCCGTCCCCGTCCCCGTCGCGGGTAGAGGGCGCGCTGGTGCAGCTCAAGTCCACGTACAGTTGGGGCTCGTCCTCATCGGTCGAGCGCACCTGCAGCTGCCCTTCCTCGGTTCCCTCCTCGTCATCGGGCTCACAGTTGATGTTCACCGTGCCCGACGCGCCCGCCGAGAGGGTGGCGACGTCGCCGTCCACGGTGAACACGTCGTCGTCGCCGTCCACGAGCGAGATGCTCAGGATCTCGACCGTCCCGCCGCCCTGGTTGGTCAGGGTGAGCGGGAGCGCGGACAGCTCGCCGAAGCCGACGGCGCCGAAGTCTATCGACGTTGTGGAGAGCACCAGATCCGGTGGCCCCTCCTCCTTCGGCTCGCAGCCGAGCAGCAGCAGGGTTGAGACGATCGCGCCGATGAGAGAAAACGAACGTTCGTAGTGCATGGACGCTCGGAGGGAAATTTTTCGACGTGGGCTTGCGGAGATCTATCTCCTGGTGGCAGTGTATGATCATCCGTTTTCTCGGGCCAAGGACTTCCCCGCATGAGTGATCGCTCCTGGCGCATCCTTGGCCTCCCCCTGCTGCTCCTCGCGGCCTGTGAGGACAAGGGCGGCGAGACGGGCGCCGAGGTCGAGCTGCCGGCCGAGACCGACACCCAGGACCTGACCGGCGACTCCGTCGCGTTGATTCCCGACACCTTCAGCGACGCCCTGGGCGACGAGGAGCCGCTTCACTGGCTCACCATCACCCAGGAGGGCGTCTGGGAGATGACGCCGCGCGGCGGCCCCTGGACCACGCTCACGGGGACGCTGCTCGTCACCGAGGTGCTGGACGAGGATCTGGAGAACCCCACCTGCGCGCTGACCTACGCGCTCACCGGCGAGGGGGTGGAGGCGCCCGGCTGCGAGACCTGCGACGTCGCCTTCAACATCGCCTTCTACCTGGCGGAGGGCGATCTGGAGGCCTGCTCCGATCCCGACCTGCCGTTGGCCGACGAAGAGCGGGTATTTGGGTGGTCTGAGCTGGACAGCACCATCTACCTGGACTATGCCGGTACGGGGACGTGGATCCCCTGGTACGAAGGCGCGCTGGACGAGGACACCTTGAGCTATTCGTGGACGACCGAGCTGGCGGTGGTCGTGGAAGAGGAGGACGAATGATCCTCCTCTTTGCGCTGTCGTTCCTGGCCTGCGCGCCGGAAGAGGAGCAGGAGCCCGTGGACGTGGGCGATCCCGCGCCCACCCTCGATGTCCCTGATCTCAGCGACGTCGATCTCGAGCAGGCCTACCAGGACGCGCTGCGCCTGGCCCTCGCCTCCACCACCAGCCCCGCCTGGTCCGGCCATGTAGACGCGCTCACCCTGGCGCGCTCGGGCTGCCCGGACTTCTTCGCCGGCGCGCCGGACGAGGACGCCGACATCGACGAGGACGCCGGCGGCGTCTCCTGGTCGGACTACTGCGAGACCGACGGCGGCCTCTTCTACGCCGGCTGGGCCTGGTGGGAGGCGGACATCCTCTTCTCCGCCGAGGTCGACGGCGAGGAGGGCAGCGCGTTCGAGGCCAGCCGGACGCTGCTCGGCGACGGCGTGGTGGGCGACAGCGCGGGCGAGCTCTTCGCCTTCGAGGGCGAGGCCACCGACGCCACCGCCAGCGAGGAGACCGCCACCTACAGCCGCTGGACCTGGTCGAGCGTCGTCAGCGGCACCCTCGCCGGCAGCAACCTCTTCGGAGACGCCGAGACCCCCCAGGGCTGGCGGGCCGACATGAGCCTCTACGCGACCGGCGGCGACACCTCGTCCGTCGACATCACGGGCGACGTCTTCTTCTTCACGGTCGTCCTTCAGGACCGCTTCGACAGCGTCAGCCTGAACCTCTCCTGGACCCCGCCCGAGCAGACCTCCCCCGACGCCTGCAGCCTCGAGCCCACGGGCTACATCAGCGTGCGCGACGAGGACGCCTTCTGGTACGACCTCGTCTTTCAGCCTGCCGAGGACGACGATCTGACCGGCGAGGGCTACGCGGACGATCCGTATCTGGCCTGCGACGGCTGCGGCACCCTCTACGTGCGCGGCATCGCCCAGGACGTCACGGTCTGCCCGGACTTCTCGGCCATCTGGACCGCTCTCACCCCCCCCACGGCTGAGGACTACATCCTCACCCTGCGCGACCTGGAGGCACCATGAAGCGCCTGATCCTGCTCAGCGTCCTGGCCACGGCCTGTGAACAGGAGGAGGCTCCGCCCAAGGTCGAGGTGCTCGACGCGCGCGGGCAGCTCATCCGCCTGTCCGTGGACCTGCGCGGCGTTCACCCCTCCGAGGCCGAGCTCGTCGCCATCGAGGCGAACCCCGCCTTGTACGAAGAGTTCGTCGATCGCTACCTGGATGACGAGCGCTTCGTCTCGCGCATGAAGGAGGTCATGAACCTCCGCTACCTGACCCGCAACGGCGACGCCTACTACGACCCGACCGAGGCCGGGCTGGGCAACTCCGAGGCTGAGGTCGCCGACGCGCTGGCCGAGGAGCCGCTGGCGCTCATCGGGAAGATCATCGAGGAGGACCTGCCGTTTTCCGAGATGGTGCTGGCTGAGTACACCATGGCCAACCCCATCGTCGCCGCCATGTGGGACATCGAGATCCCGGACGGCAGCGTGGGCTTCGTCGAGGGCACCTACCGCGACGGCCGCCCCCACGCCGGCATCCTCACCATGCAGACCTTCTGGGAGCGCTACCCCTCCATGGGCGGGAACGCCAACCGGCACCGCGCCAACGCCGTCAGCCGCGTCCTGCTCTGCGATGACTACCTGAGCCGCCCCATCGTGCTCAACCGCGCGGCGGTGGATCAGCTCACGGTGGATCCGGAGGACGCGATCTCCACCTCGGAGACCTGCCAGAGCTGCCACAGCACGCTCGACCCGCTGTCTGCGCACTTCTTCGGCTTCTTCCACCCCGACCCCACCGACTCGCTCGCTGACACCGTCTACCTGCCGGAGAACGAGCAGGGCTGGCGCGACTACGCGGGCAAGGAGCCGGCCTGGTTCGGCGTTCCGACCAGCGGCATCCGCGAGCTGGCGGAGTCCATCGCCGACGATCCTCGCTTCCGCGACTGCGCCGTGGAGAGCATCTTCACCGGCCTCACGCAGCGCGAGCTCTCCGACCAGGACTGGAGCGAGCGGCAGTACTACACCGACCGCTTCGAGGCGGAGGGGATGCGGATCAAGCCGCTGGTGCGCGACATCGTCACCACGGACCTCTACAAGGCCGAGCGCGTCAACGACGCCGAGCTCGACGAGCGCCTGAGCACGCTCAAGGTCGTCTCGCCCGCGCAGCTCGCCAGCGTGATCGAGGGCATCACCGGCTATCGCTGGAGCTTCTCGGGCCGCGACGGCCTGACCACCCACGACCTCGGCCTGCCCGTCCTGGCGGGCGGCGTGGACGGGGGCGGCGTTACCGTGCCCTCGTACATGCCCGGTGTCGGCCTGATCTTCATCCACGAGCGCCTCGCCCAGGCCGCCGCCAACAGCGTCGCCGCCGCCGATCTCGACCCGGCGCGCACCGGCGAGGCCCGGCTCTTGAAGTACGTGACCATCGAGGACACGCCCGAGAGCAACCCTGAGGCCTTCGACGCCCAGATCCGCGCCCTCTACGTGGACGTGACCGGCCGCGCCCTCGCCGCCGACGCCACGGAGCCCGCGGCGCTGATGACGCTCTGGAAGGAGCTGTACAGCGCCGAGGCCTCGGCCGAGGTCGCCTGGGCGGGCGTGCTGTCCGCCGTTCTCCGTGACCCCCAGGTCCTCTTTTACTGAGCGGAGGTCCCCATGAAGATGACCCGTCGTCAGATCCTGCAAGGGGCCACTGCGTTTGGTGCTGCTGCCGCGGCCGGGCTGGGCATCAAGCCCGCGCGCGCCGCCGCTGCTGAGCGCAAGTTCCTGTTCTTCTTCGCCTCCGGCGGCTGGGACACGACCCAGGTCTTCGATCCCCACCCGTCCTCGGACGGCGTGGACATGGACGTCGGTACCACCGCCAGCACCATCAACGGGGTGACGTTCACGTCCGGCGAGGACCGCCCCAGCGTCAGCCGCTTCTTCCGCCGCTGGGGTCGCCGCGCCGCCATCTGCAACGGCGTCAACGCCCACAGCGTCGGTCACGACTCGGCCGCGCAGTTCGTGCTGACGGGCACCAGCTCGTCGTCCTTCGCTGACTGGCCGACCACGCTCGCCGCCAACGCGATCGGCGACTACCCGCTGCCCCACGCCGTCTTCTCCGGGCCGGTCTTCCCCGGCACCAGCGGGTCGGCGGTGGTGCGCGCGGGCGGCGGCACGCTGCTCGACCTCATCGACGCCTCGATCCTGGGCGTCTCCGATCAGCCCTCGGTGGCGCTGTCCACGCCGTCCGACCGCATGGTCGACGCCTTCGTCGCCAGCCGCGTCGCCAGCTTCGCCGACGGCCGCAGCGGCCTGGGGGGCGATCGCAGCGCGTCGTACCAGAAGAACTTCGATCGCGCCCTGGCCCTGGAGGGGCGCCGCTTCGAGGCCGGGCTCTCCGATCTCGGCAGCGACCTGCTCGATCAGGCGGTCAAGGCCACCGAGCTGATGCGCCTCGGCCTCACCCGCACGGCGATGATCGGCATCCCCGGCGGCTGGGACAGCCACGGCGACAACACCGTGCAGGGCCCGCAGTTCGAGGACTTCTTCGCCGCCCTCGACGCGCTGATGGACCACCTCTCCACCACGCCCGGCCTGGCCACGCCCTGGCTCATCGACGAGGTCACCATCGTCGCCCTCTCCGAGTTCGGGCGCACGCCCCTGCTCAACGGCTCGATGGGCAAGGACCACTGGCCTTATGTGTCGGCGATGCTGGTCGGCTCCGGCGTCAACGGCGGACGCAACGTCGGCGCCACCGACGACGGTCTCATCGCCAAGGACATCGACTTCGCCACCGGTCAGGCCTCGGACAACGGGGACTCGTTCGGCTGCGAGAACCTGGGCGTGACCATCCTCGAGCTGGGCGGCCTGGACTCCTCGAAGTTCCTGCCCGACGTGCAGATCGTGGAGTCGCTGCTCGCATGAGGGCGCGGGGCCCGCTCGCGCTCGGCCTCCTCCTGGGCGCCCTCTCCGGCTGCGAGGCTGGGGAGGGGGACTCGTCGGGGGTCTGCGATCGGATGCCGCCGCTCACCTACGACAACTTCGGCCAGGGCCTGATGGATCAGCACTGCACCGGCTGCCACAGCTCGCTGGTGCCCGAGGATCACCGGGAGGCCGCCCCTGTCGGCGTGGACTTCGACACCTACGAGGGCGTGCTCACCTGGGCCGAGCGCATCCACGCCCGCGCCGTCCCCGACGGCTCCACCATGCCGCCCGGCGGCGGGCCCTCCGAGGATCAGCGCGACCTGCTCGGCGAGTGGCTGGAGTGCGTCGTGATACCCGAGGCCGAGCGCTGGAGGGCGGAGCAATGAGCGCGCGGCTCCTGATCCTGCCCCTGCTCCTCGCCTGCACCGAGTACCGCGTGCAGCCTCCCGAGCCCGTGCCGCCCGCCGAGCCCCCGGGCCGCGAGGACGACGCGTTCGGGAGCCCGCCCGACTGGAGCACCTGCAGCGAGGCCTTCCTCGGCCAGTACTACAACCTGGAGTGGAACACGCCCGGCATGGCGGAGGAGGTCGTCGACACGGGCGGCGAGACCGTCCTCGTGCTGGACGACCCGGACCCCCAGAGCGCGCCCTGGTGGGACCCCGACGGCCTGAGCTTCCAGCGCTACGACGTCAGCCTGGCCTGGGGCGAGCAGTGGTGGCCGGTAGACGAGGATCTGACCGAGGATCCGGACTTCTTCGCCGTACGTTGGACGGCCTGGCTGCGCGCCCTGGACGGCAACGGGGCCGTCATCGCCCTGGGCGCCACCACGGACGGCTGGGTCATGCTGGACGACGAGATCGTCGCCAGCGTCGAGGGCGCGCGCACCTACGCGCCCGAGAACGTGAGCCTGGGCATCCGCGCCGGCGTCTACCCGCTGGACGTGCGCATGGTCCACCGCGGCGGCGGCGACGCCGCGTTCCGCTTCCGGGTGGTGAGCGGCAACGTGGCGATCTGCTACCCGGAGTTCTCGGAGGAGTAAGGTGCGCCGCTTCCCGGATCACGCCCCCGCTCCCCGGTGATATCCTCCCCGCCATGCTCCCCCTCCTCCTCCTCCTCACGGCCTGTGCCGGCCCCAGCTCCGACAAGAACACGACCAGCCCGGACGACACCGGTGACTCCGCCGCGCTGGACACCGACGACTCCGGCACCCCGGAGACCGGCGAGACCGGCGAGACCGGCGAGCCCATCGTCGAGGACAACACGCCGCTGTTTGACGATCGGGGCTGCCACGACGACGGCGAGGGCTCCGGGCTCGGGCCGGAGGGCGAGCTGGGCGCTCTCCGCTGGCGGATGGTGCGCATCCCCGGCGGGCTCTTCGACGAGCTTCACGCCGTCGTGATCTACCCGGCGGACACGAGCGTCATGGCCTGGGAGGACGGCACGCCCGTGGTGGTGGTGGCCGGGCCCAGCCTGACCCTGGACCCCGACGTGGAGGAGGCGCCGAAGCCCTTCTTCGACGCCCGCTTCGGGGTGATCGAGGTCCAGCCCGTCTGGCCCGGCTGGACCATCGACGGCGAGACCACCAGCGGCGCGCTGGACGACGGCGGGCTGAAGGACGGCTCGGCGCTGTCCGAGACCATCCGCTTCGCCGCCGGCATCGTCAGCCTGGACCGCGGCACGACCCTGGGTCAGGTCGCGGAGCGCCCTGTCTGCAACGGCCGCGTCGGCGTGCTGGGCGTCGGCACGGGCGGCGTCACCGTCATGGAGGCCCTCGCGCCGAACCCCGAGATCGGCGGGTGGATCGCCGGCGTCGCCCTCTTCGAGTCCCCCACGCTGCCCCAGCTCATCACCGGCGACGTAGGCACCGTCTGGATGGACCCTGACCCGGACAC
>CAZKWG010000149.1:0-12590 GCA_964556105.1 uncultured Enterobacterales bacterium
CCCAAGGACGCGCCGCCGCCAGAGGCCGCGCCCGAGCGGCGGGTCGTGCGCCGCGTTCAGGGCCTCTCCGCCCGCTCGTTCGCCGAGGGGGCAGGCAGCGGGCTCGACGCGCGCGCCGGGACCACGCTGGGGACGCGCGCGACCAGCGAGACCTTGAGCGTCGATGAGGCCGCCCAGGCCGTCCCCTACGCGTCGGCCGCCGTGCAGCCGAAGCTGCGCTTCAAGCCCCCGCTCGCGGTCCCCGAGGCGGTCAAGCAGGCCGGGCTGGAGGGCGTCGTCGAGGTCCTGCTGGAACTCGACGTCAACGGGCGCGTGATCCGGGCAGAGCTGGCGCCAGGCAAGGCGCCGCTGGGCCAGGGCGCCGAAGAGGCCTGCCTGGAGGCCTGGAAGAGCGCTCGCTACACGCCCGCCATGCAGGGCGATCAGCCCGTCCCCGTCACGCGCGTCCCGCAGCGCTGCACCTTCAAGGCCATCGAGTAGATCGTGCGAAACCTCCCGCTCACCGCTTTGCTTCTGCTGACCGCGCTCCACCCCGCGCGCGCCCAGGAGGCGCCGCCGCCCGCCGCGCCCCCCGCCGAGGAGCTGCCTCCGCTGGTCAAGGAGCCGGCCCTGCTGGAGTTCGTCCAGGCGCCCTACCCGGAGGAGGCCAAGGCCGCCGGGGTCGAGGGCCAGGTGCTCCTGCTCCTGGAGATCGACGAGACGGGCAAGGTGACCTATGTGGAGGTGCTCGCCCCGGCGGGCAACGGCTTCGACGAGGCCGCGCTGGAGGTCGCCTGGAAGCTCCGCTTCTCGCCGGCCGAGGACGCGAACGGCCCCGTGCCGGTCGCGATTGAGTTCGCCTATGGCTTCGTGCTGGACGCCGCCGCGCAGGAGGGCGCCGTCCCCGAGGAGAGCGCCCCGCAGCCCGTCGCCGAGGCGCCGGTGAACCTGGAGGGCGAGCTGCTGGAGATGGGCACCCGCCGCCCCTTGAAGGGCTTCGCCATCCTGGTCGAAGGCCAGGGCTCCAAGGCGCCCGGCGCCGAGCCCCTTCAGACGGTCACCGACGATCAAGGCCGCTTTCAGCTCCGCGGCGTCCCCCTCGGCACCGTCAACGTCACCAGCGTCCACCCCGGCTACGATCGCGCGAGCGAGACCGTCGAGATCGTGGACGGCCAGGTCACCGCGCTCAAGCTGTGGATCCGCAACCAGGACTACGGCGCCGACGATCTCATCGGCGTCTACCAGAAGGAGAAGGACGAGGTCACCCGCCGCACGCTCACGGTGGAGGAGGTGCGCCGCATCCCGGGAACCTTCGGCGACCCGATCCGCGTCATCCAGAACCTGCCCGGCGCGGCCCGCAGCCCCTTCGGCACCGGCCTGCTGGTCATCCGCGGCGCCAACCCCGAGGACTCCGCCGTCTACGTGGACGGGATCCGCGTCCCGCTGATCTACCACCTCGGCGGCTTCGAGTCGGTGCTGGCGCCGGACCTGGTCGAGGCCGTGGACTACCTGCCCGGCGGCTACGGCGTGGAGTACGGCCGCACGCTGGGCGGCGTGGTCGATGTGCGCACGCGCACCGAGTACCCGGACAGCACCCGCGTCGTCTGGAGCACCGACATCCTGGACAGCGGCGGGATCGTGGCGGGGAAGGCCGGCAAAGACGATGGGCTCGGCTATGCGCTCGCCGCGCGCCGCTCTTATATCGACGTCTTCATCCCCTACTTCATCGAGGACCCGGACACGACCATCAAGCCGCGCTGGTACGACTACCAGTTGAAGCTGCAGGATCTGCGTCGCGACCAGGGCGAGCTCTCCGCCTTCCTCTTCGGCTACCAGGACAAGCTCATCGCCAGCTCGCCCGGCAGCCAGGGCACGGACCAGGACACCCAGGGGGAGCTGGGCACCACCTACTCCACCCACAGATTGAACGTGATCTGGGAGCGGGCGCTGGGTGAGGAGCTGAGCCTGCGCGTGGTGCCCTCGGCGGGCATCGACGGCGCCGACTTCTCGCTGGGCAGCGAGTTCCGGCTGAAGCAGACCATCTACCTCTTCGAGCTGCGCAGCGAGCTGGCCTGGGAGCCGTCCGAGGCCTTCGCCGCGAAGCTGGGGCTGGACCTCCTGGGTGGGTTCTACGACTTCCAGGTCGAGATCCCCTTCGACCCGTCCCTCCTGGCCGAATTCGACCCCATCGAGGAGCGCGAGCCCTACGGCCTCACCGGCACCGGCAGCGCCTGGGGCCCCGACGCCTACCTCGAGCTGACGCTGCGCCCGCTGGAGGACCGCGACGCCCTTCTGATCAAGCCCGGCGTGCGCGTGAACTACGTCAACGTGCTCGACCAGACCGCCATCGCCAGCGCCGACCCCCGCCTCGCCCTCCGCTGGGAGGCCACCGAGGGCGGCACGCTCAAGTCCGGCCTGGGCCTCTACCACCAGCCGCCGCAGCCCTTCGAGATCTACCGCCCCGAGGGCAACGTGCAGGTGGGCTACGAGCGCGCCTGGTCGGCCGAGCTCGGCTGGGAGCAGCAGATCACCCCCGCCATTCAGGCCGACGCGACCGTCTTCTACAAGTGGCTGGACCGGCTCACCGTCCCGAACCCGAACCTCAGCTCGCTCGACGATCCCTACTTCCTCAACGACGGGCTCGGCCGCATCTACGGGACGGAGATCTTCCTGCGCCACGCGCTGGTCAACCGCTTCTTCGGCTGGGTGAGCTACACGCTCTCGCGCTCGGAGCGCAACGACTACCCGGACCTCTCCGACGACGCGAACTGGTACACCGGCGAAGGCGAGGGCTGGTACCTCTACGAGCTCGACCAGACGCACATCCTCGTCGCGCTGGCCGGCTACCGGCTGCCCTATGACCTCGAGGTCTCGGCGAAGTTCCGTTACGTCACGGGCAACCCCTACACACCTTACGCGGGGGGCGTCTACGACATCGACCAGGACTTCTACTTCGGCCTGGAGTCCGCGGACTACAACTCCGAGCGCCTGCCGCCCTACATCACCCTGGACGCGCGCGTCTCGAAGATGTTCACCTTCAAGAAGTGGCAGCTCGAGACCTACCTGGACCTGCTCAACGCCGTGCGCGGCGTGAACCCCGAGTTCCAGATCTACAACTACGACTACACCAAGAGCCGCTACATCCGGGGCCTGCCCTTCATCCCCTCCCCCGGCTTCGAGGCGGAGTTCAACTTCTGATGCGCACCTCCCCCGCTCCACTCCTGGTTGTTCTGCTCGCCTCCGGCTGTTACGAGCAGCCCGAGCTCAGCGAGTCCTGGCAGCTCGACCGCCTGCGCATCCTGGGCGTGCGCGCCGAGCCGGCCGAGCCTCAGCCCGGCGAGACGGTGAGCTTCGAGCACCTCGTCTGGTCGCCCGACGGCCAGGAGATCCCCACCGTCTGGTTCGCCTGTCTGCCCGAGTCCGCCGACGAGCTCGGCTGCGAGATCGACCCCGAGCTGCTGGCGCTGCTGGAGGGCGCAGACCCGGAGACGATGAGCGCCGAGGAGCTGGCGGCCCTCTTCGAGCAGGCGATCGCCGCCGGCCTCATCGGCGCCACCCCCTTCCTCAGCCCGAGCTGGACAGCGCCCGCGGACGCGCTGGACGGCCTCGACGAGATCGCGGCGAAGGAGGGCGTGAGCGCGCTGGTCACCGTGCAGGCCATCCCCGAGGACGCCACCGACAGCGAGGACCTCGAGCTGGCCTACAAGCGGCTGCCCATCAGCCTCGCCGACACACCGAACCACAACCCCGAGTTCGAGATCTGGGGCGTGGCCGGCGCCGCGGTGGAGAACGGCGGCACCGCGATCGTCGCCGCCGGAGAGACCGTCTCCCTCTCGGCCGGGCTGCTGGAGGGCAGCGTCGAGAGCTACCTCTACACGGACGAGGACGGCGGTGAGGAGACGCGCGAGGAGGAGCCGTACTTCACCTGGTACACGACCGCGGGGGAGTTCGAGAACACGACCTCCCTCTGGCCGACGGACACGGTGCGCTTCACCGCGCCTGCGGACGGCGCCGGGGCCGAGATCATCGTCACCATCCGCGATCGGCGCGGCGGCATGGCCTGGGCGACGCTGACGATCACGTCGGGCTGAAGCCCGAGGGCGGACCTACTTCGGATCGGCCTGCTTCGGGCGCACCGAGGCGTTGCTGCCCCGCAGGACCTCGACGCTGTCGCAGCCGGCCAGCGCGAACGGGAGGCCGCGGCGGCAGCCGACCCCATAGACGACCACGGGGCGCACGACCTGAAAGCCGCCCACCGTCGGCGCGTACCGCGCGGTGTACTCGCCATCGCCCAACCAGATGGCCTCGGTCATCGGGCCGCAGGCCGCGCCGGGCAGCGGCGCGAAGCCGCCCACGTCGTCGTCGAGCCCTTCCCAGCCCACCGCGCGGCACCCCGGGAGCGCGACCGACGCGTCGAGCACACGCACGCTCACGGTCACGGCGGTCCCCTCTTCTTGTACGACGATCTCCACCGGCTGAGGATCGCCGGCGTGGGCGAGGGATGCGGCGAGGAGCAGGAACATCACGACCCCATGAGCCTCGTTCAGGGTGGGCAGGACGAAGAGTAGCACATGCGGATGGCTGAACAGGCGTCTACACTTCAGGGAGTGTTCGACGACGCTACAGGCCATAGGTGGGCGATGCCATACCGCCAGGATCGTGTCTCCTGACCGGGGTTGTGGACCATTTTTCCATCACAGTGCCGCGGAACCGTGTTAAAGTCCGCCGGTCCCGGGGTACCGGCGATCGCACTCCTACTCCCCGCTGCAAATTTTCAGGCTCAAAAGGTCACTCCTGACCCGAGCCGCCCGCTGGAGATGAGCACCGATGCGAACCTCTTCTCTCCTGGCCACACTCACCGCCGGACTCGGCCTGCTCCTCGCGCAGCCAGTCGCTCACGCCGGCGCGTCTCCGGCGCTCAAGGCCCTGCAGGAGAAGAAGGAAGGCCGCCCCGAGTACAACGTCGTACAGAACCGGTTCTTCCTGAAGGCGGAGCGCTTCGAGCTGACCCCGGCTCTGGGCATCGTGCCGAACAACGCCTTCGTGGCCCGCTACACGGGTGGCGTCACGGGCGCCTACCACCTCAGCGAGACCTTCGCGGTCGAGGCGGCCTTCGTCCTGAGCCCTGACTCCAAGGCTGGGAACGACCTGAAGGGCCTGACGCACACCCTGGTGCAGATCGCCGAAGAGGGCGGCACGGGCGTGGCCTTCCAGCAGCCCATCGACAAGCTGGCGCTGGCCGGCGTGTTCTCGGCCCGTTGGTCGCCGGTGTACGGCAAGATCAACCTCATCGGCGAGAGCGTGCTCAACTTCGACTTCTACGGCACCGGCGGGCTGGGCGTGCTGTCGATCAACAAGTACAAGGCCGTCTACAGCGACGAGCGCGTGGCGCAGGGCCTCCTGCCGGCCGAGCAGGGTGAGGCGGTGGCCGACGTCGCCCCCGCGCTGAACCTCGGCATCGGCGCGAACTTCTTCGTCTCGGGCGCGGTTGCCCTGAAGCTCGACGCCCGCAGCCTGCTCTACGTGGACTACGAGGCGGACTACACGGCCACGTCGGCCGGCGACGAAGAGCTGAAGCAACGCGTCTACAACGACTTCATCGCGACGGTAGGCATCAGCGTCTTCTTCCCCTCGATGCCTCCGCGCCTCTACAACTTCTGATCCTTCGGAGCCGACCATGCTGAACCGCTTCCCCATGCTGGTGATGGCCGGGCTTCTGGTGGCATCTCCGGCTTATGCCGCCGATGATGATGCGCCGAGCACCCCCGATGAGGGCGACGGGGTCGTCGCTGACGACGACGACGACGCGCTCGACGACATCCTCAACGACGAGGAGTCCACGGGTGACGAGGTCGAGGACGTCAAGACGGGCAACCTCGACGACTCGATCGGCGTCAAGCGCGAGGACGTGATCCTCCCCGAGGAGGAGCTGAAGAAGAAGCGCCTCATCAAGACGCTGCAGCGCAAGACCTTCCTCAAGCTCGGCCGCGTCGAGGTCGGTCCGCATCTGGGCTCGGTGGTCAACGACCCCTTCCTGAACCGCTACATCATCGGCGCGTCCGTGGGCTACCACCTCACGGAGGTCTTCTCCCTCGAGGCCGATCTCGGCTTCTCGCCCGACCTCGGCGACGACGTGGACTGGAAGCCGCTGACGCACCAGCTCGTGGACAACAACCACGTCTCGCCCGACATCTCGAAGCTGTCCTACTACGGCAACGTGACCTTCGGCTTCTCGCCGATCTACGGCAAGGTCGCGGTCGGACACCGGATCGTCAACTTCGACATCTTCGGGAACTTCGGGCTGGGCGTCGCCAAGACGGCCGACGACCTCGACGCGCTGCAGGCCGACGCGGGCGATCAGCGCGCGCTGGCCTCGGCGGAGCAGTTCCACCCGACGACGAACCTGGGCGGTGGTCTGCGGATCATCTTCAACCCCAACCTCGCGCTTCGGCTCGAGGGGCGGTCGCTGGTCTACATCGAGACGGTGCAGAGCACGACGCTGGAGATGAAGAACAACCTGCTCCTCCAGGGCACGGTGACCTTCTTCTTCCCCGGCATGAATTCCTGAACGAACGGGACGCTGGAGATACCGACATGAGCCGCTCGATCCGTTCGCTCCTCGCCATGCTGCTGGTGTCCGCCGCCTACGCTGCGCCCGCCAGAGCCGCGCTCTCCTGTGACGACATCATGAACATGGTGAGCGTCAAGGTCCCGACGAACATCGTCATTCAGACGATGAAGGACTCCGGTGAGACCTTCGACGACAAGGCCGTCAAGTGCCTCATCGAGGCGGGCGCGCCCTCCGCTGTGGTGGAGCAGGCGCGTCAGATGGCCGAGGCCTCCGCGGCCCCGGTCGAGGTCGCGCCCCAGGCCAAGCCGAAGGAGACCAGGCCGACCATGTCCGATGACTCGGACGACATCGGCACGCGCACCAGCACGCGCAAGCCCACGTCCACGAGCCGCGAGCCCGAGGACCTCCCGGAGCGCGACGAGGTCAAGGGCGGGCCCATCCCCAACGAGCTGAAGACGGCGATCAACCTGATCGAGGCGAAGAAGCCGCTGACGGGCTCGCAGAAGCTCTTCGACGCGCTGGCCTCCGGGCAGTACCCCGACCAGGAGCTCACCATCCGCTACTACCTGGCGGAGGCGCTGGCCGACCTGGAGATGTACAGCTCGGCGCAGGTCCACTACACCTGGGTCGTCAAGCAGCTCGTCGGCGCCAACCAGACGAACTCCGAGTACTTCGGCCCGTCGCTGGCCCGCCTCGTCGCGATCGCCCGCCTCTCCGGCGACGACAGCGAGCTCGTCCGCCTGCTGCCCAAGCTGACCCCTGAGCAGTACCCCCGCGGCGCCCAGAACCACCTCTACTACCTGGTGGGCCTGAGCCTGTTCGAGGACGAGAAGCTCTCGGACGCCCGCAAGTACTTCAGCCAGGTCAGCCCCAAGTCCGAGCTCTACTTGAAGAGCAAGTACCTGGAAGGCGTCATCTTCAACAAGCAGGGCAAGCTGAAGAGCGCGGTGAAGAGCTTCCGCGACGTCTACCGCGAGCCGGTCGAGGCGACCGCGGACCCGGCGGCCCTGGCGGAGTTCGACGGCCTGAAGGATCTCGCGCTCATCAACATCGCGCGTATCTACTACGGGATCGAGCGCTTCGAGGAGTCCACGAAGTACTACGATCTCGTGGAGCGCGACAGCGCCCACTGGGGCGAGGCCCTCTTCGAGAACTCCTGGGCGACCTTCATGCAGAGCGATCTGAACAAGACGCTCGGCCTGCTGCTCACGGTTCAGAGCCCCTTCTTCTCCAACGACGAGTTCATCCCCGAGGCCATCGTCCTCCGCTCGCTGACCTTCTTCAACCTCTGCCAGTACAAGGAGGTCGAGACGACCCTGCTGTCGTTCGAGGAGAAGTACCGGCCGATGCAGACGGAGATCCGGGAGTTCGTGAAGTCCTACTCCACCGAGGAGGGCAAGCAGCTCGCGGATCAGGCCTGGGACTCCTACTTCGGCCCTGGGACGAAGAAGGAGACCAAGCTCCCGAAGTCCTTGTTCACCCGCGTGCTGAGCAGCCAGGACCTCTCCGCCGTCGTCAAGCGCCTCGAGATGCTCGACGAGGAGGAGAGGCTGATCGAGGAGCAGAAACCCGCCTGGCGTGACTCGCTCGGCGCCGCGCTGAAGGATCAGATCGAGAAGGACCGTCAGCGGCTGAAGCGTCGCGCCGGGCTCCTCTTCCTCAGCGAGATGGCCCGCACGGCGAACTACGTCAACGACCTGCTCACGCAGTCCGAGATCATCCGCTTCGAGGTGGTCGACGCCCAGCGTCAGGACTACCAGTACAAGATGTCGAACCCCGACGCCCTGAAGACCTACCAGACCACCAACGTCGATTTCGCGACCTCGGTGGACTTCATCTACTGGCCGTTCAACGGCGAGTTCTGGTCGGATGAGCTGGGATACTATGTCTACACCGAGAAGGCGGCCTGCAAGTAGTCCGGAACCCTTGAGGGTCGGGCTCCGGGCCCACGCCCTCGCCAGGAGAGGATCTCCATGAAGCGCATGACGCACATCGTCCCCTTCGTCACGCTGCTCGTGCTCTCGGGCGCGGCTCCCGTGCTCTCGCCCGATCTGGGCGGGCACGCGCTCGCGCAGAGCGGCACGACCTCTTCGTCCGACCGGGCGAAGAAGGAAGAGCGCCGCGTGCTGAGCGCGAAGGACGTGGACTCGTTCACCCAGATGTCGGAGGCCTACCGCATCGCGGCGCGCGAGAAGCGCCACGAGTCGATGGACTTCCTCAAGCAGATCATCGCCGAGCGCAACCCGCAGGGGGAGCAGCGCGCCGAGATGATGCTGCGGCTGGCCGACCTCTACTTCGAGGAGGGCCGCGATCTGCGTCTGACGGAAGAGCAGACCTTCCAGGGCGAATTCGACAAGTGCTTCAACACCAAGGGTTGCGACCCCAACCTGCTGAAGCCGAACTACGTCGAGTCCCGCAAGTGGCAGGACAAGTCGATCAAGCTGTACAAGCAGATCCTCGAGTCCTACCCGACCTACATGCGCGCCGATGAGGCGACCTTCTACCTGGGCAACGCGCTTCAGGACATCGGAGAGGCGGAGCAGTCCGTCAATCAGTTCCTCAACCTCGTGAAGATGTACCCCGAGAGCAAGTGGGTCCCGGACGCCTACCTGCTCATCGGCGAGTTCTACTTCGACGGGAACAACGCGTTCAAGGCGCTCCAGGCCTACAAGCACGCCGCCAGCTTCCGCGACTGGGACAAGTACCCCTTCGCCATGTACAAGCTCGCCTGGTGCTACTACAACGTCGGCGAGTACGGCAAGGGCATCGACACGCTCAAGGCCGTGGTCGCGCTCTCCACGCCGCAGCCCGGCCAGGAGGCCGTGGACAAGGGCAAGCTGCAGCTCCAGGAAGAGGCGCTCAAGGACCTCGTCCGCTTCTTCGCCGACGCGGGCATGATGAACGAGGCCTACGAGTACTTCAACAAGCTGGGCAAGAAGGAGCTCATTCAGCAGATGCTGAAGCGCCTCGCCCAGACCTACTTCGAGCAGGGCAAGTTCGACCAGTGCATCGAGACCTATCGGCGCCTGATCAGCGAGGATCCGCAGGGCGCCAACGCTCCTGAGTACCAGAACGAGATCATCGCCGCCTATCAGAAGATGAACAAGAAGCAGGAGACGCTCCAGGAGATCGATCGCCTGCTGAAGACCTACGGCAAGAACTCGCCCTGGGCGCGCACCAACTCCGCCAACGGCGACGTGGTCAAGAACGCCTCCGACTTCGTGGAGAAGAACCTCCGCACGGTGGCGATCAACTACCACGACGAGGCGAAGAAGCTCGGCACCGGCAAGGCGGCGCAGGAGAGCTACGCGCTGGCCTACAAGGCCTACTCGGTCTACCTCGCCGAGTACCCGGACTCGAAGTACAGCTACGACGTCCGCTACGCCTTCGCCGAGCTCCTCTACAAGCTCAAGAAGCACGACGAAGCCTACGTGCAGTACATGAAGGTCGTCGAGATCGACCCGAAGGGCCAGCACTCGAAGTTCTGCGCCGAGTCGGCGATCTTCGCCGCGGACGAGATGGTCAAGAAGCAGGGCAAGGACGCCAGCTCCTCTTCTCCTGACCCGGGCAAGAAGACCGACCCCATTCCTCTGACGGAGTGGGAGGACAAGCTGATCAAGGCCTGCGACCAGTGGACGAGCCTGTTCAAGGAAGACAAGAAGACCAAGAACATCATCTACAAGTCGGCCTACACCCTCTACAACAAGAACCAGTTCAAGGACGCCTCCGACCGCTTCCGTATCGTCATCGGTATGGACCCGGCGTCGAAGGAGGCCGAGCAGGCCGCCAACCTGATCCTGGACTCGTTCAACCTGGTCGAGGACTGGGCGAACCTGAAGGAGGTCTCCAAGGCCTTCTACGATCAGCAGGGCCTGGGCGGCGCGGACTTCAAGAAGGAGGTCTACAACGTCTACGAGCGCTCCTCCTTCAAGCTCATCGACATCAACTTCGGGAAGACCAAGGACGCGGGCGTCGCTGCGGACGCCTACATGGCCTTCTTCAAGGAGTTCCCGAAGTCGGAGGTCGCGGATCAGGCGCTGAACAACGCCGCGGTCTACTATCGCCAGCTCGCGAAGGTGAACCAGGAGATGACGGCTCGTCAGACCCTCATCGACACCTTCCCCAAGTCCAAGTACTACAACGACCACGTCGCGGAGCTCGGCTTCCTCTACGAGGGCATCGCCGACTTCCCGCAGGCCGCCAACTGGTACGAGAAGCTGTTCACGCTGAACAAGGACCACGGCGCCGCGAAGGAGGCGCTCTACTCCTCCGCGCTCTTCCGCAAGGCCCTCGGCCAGTGGGAGCAGGCGATCAAGAACTATCAGCAGTTCATCACCGCCTACCCCACCGACCCGCGCGTCCCCTCGTTCACCGTCGAGATCGGTAAGATCTACGAGGACAAGGGGCAGTGGGACCAGGCCTCGAAGGTGTACTACACCTTCTTCTCCAAGCCGCCCGCTGGCGCGACGCTGGACCAGGTCTTCTTCACCCGCCTGCACTACGGGCTCGACATTGAGAAGCTGGGTGGCCCCGCGGCCGCCAAGCTGGACAAGCACTGGAAGGAGACCGTCGCGCTGTTCCAGGCCGAGAAGGCCAAGGGCTCCGCGATGGAGCTCGCGCCGGAGTTCATCGCCGAGATCCTCTACAAGCAGGCGACGCCCACGCTCGAGAAGTACCTGGCCCTGAACATCGTCGGCCCGAGCGGCAAGGTCAGCCGCAAGCAGGAGGACGACGAGTTCATCCTGAAGTCGCTGACGACGAAGGCCAAGTCCTTGCAAGAGGTCGAGAAGCTCTTCATCGATATCGTCAGCACCGGCGCCGGCGAGTGGGGTCTGGCCTCGCTCGTCAAGGTCGGTCAGGCGTACGAGAACATGGGCGAGGCGCTCCGCAACTCCCCCTGCCCGAGCTACCTGAGCGTCGAGCAGTGCGAGCTCTACAAGATCTCGCTCGAAGACAAGGTCTTCGTGCAGGTCGAGAAGGCGGTGAACGCCTACAACCTCACGCTCGAGAAGTCTTTCCAGCTCAGCCTCTACAACGAGAACACGGCGTTCGCGACACGGCGGCTCGGTGAGCTCCGTCCGAACGACTTCCCTGGTCTCGAGGAGCGCCTGATCATCCCGCGCTACACCTCGCGCAACGTGGTCGAGCGTTCCTTCATTGAGCAGCCCTAAGGAGCCACTCTGATGCGTCTCACCCGCCATCTGGCACTCCTCCTGGCGTTCGGCGTGGTCTCTCCCCTGGGCTGTGGGCCCAAGGAGGAGACCCCGAAGAGCTCCGGAACCGCCCTGCCCTCGGCCGAGAACGGCTACGGCGACGCGAAGCAGAACTTCGCGGAGGGCGTCCGGATCCTGAAGACCCCCGACAAGACCGGCGCCGTGAACTACGCCTCGGCCTACCAGTGGTTCGACTTCGCCACCAAGGCGGACCCGAACTACGCGAAGGCATGGTACAACGCCGGCTGGGCCTCGGAGCAGCTCGGGAACCTCGAACAGGCCGCCGCGGCGTACAGCCAGGCGCTGGAGAAGGATCCCAACAGCAAGGACGCCCTCCTGAACCTCGGCTCCGTGCTCGCGAAGCTGGGGCGCGGGGACGAGGCCGTGGCCCTCTACGAAGGCTACGTGCAGGCCAACCCGACCGATCTGAGCGCGCGCAACAACCTCATCGAGGCGTTGACCGCGGCGAAGCGCTATGACGACGCCGTCGAGCAGACCCGCGAGATCCTGCGCATCGACTCGAAGAACGTAGACGCGTACCGCAACCTGTCGCGCATCTACTTCTCCAAGGGCGACAACGGGATGAGCCAGCTTTGCGCCGAGAAGGCGAAGACGCTGGCCCAGGGCGACCCCGGCATCTACAACAACATGGGCGTCACCTACCTGGTGATGGACAACGAGTCGGCCGCCATCGCCGAGTTCAAGACGGCGACCAAGCTGGCGCCCTCTCACCTCGAGGCCAACCTCAACCTCGGCTATGTGGCGCTGAACTCCGGCGACTACACGCTGGCGAAGCAGAGCTTCGAGGCGGCGCTGAAGAAGGACCC
>CAZKWG010000150.1:0-12517 GCA_964556105.1 uncultured Enterobacterales bacterium
GCCGTCGCCCCGCCCGAGCCCGAGATGATGAAGGAGGTGCGCCTTCGCCCGCAGCCATTGCAGGTCTCGCCGCCCCTCGGCGCCGCGCGGGCCGGCGCGCCCTCCCCCGCGGCTCCGCCCCCGGCGACGCTGTCCGCCCCCTCCATGCCGCCTCCGGGCGCCATGCCCGCCCGCAGCAAGTCCTCCGGCTTTCTCAACCGCGCCAGCCGCGACGAGGAGGCCGCGGTCTACGACCTCGCCTACGGCCAGGACGAGGGCGGCGCCGGCGCGCTCCCGCCACCTCCGCCCCCTCCCCCCCCGCTCACCCCGGGGAAGCTGCTCGACTACGCCTGGCTGCGCCTGCCGCGCTGGGACGAGCACGGGCGCCGCGGCCGCCTCTGGCCCGTGGACGCCTTCTCCGATCTGCGCGCCCTGGCCGAGGAGCGAGGGGACACCGACCGCGCCGCGCGGGTGGAGCGGGCGCTCGACGCCCTGCGCGAGGCCACCCTCCGGCTCGCCGCCTCGCCGCTGCCCCCGGGCTGCGTGCCCATCGAAGGGTCCAACTTTCAACACCGCTACCCCGCGTCCGGGCGCGCCAGCGTCATGAGCGACGGCCGCTTCGTGCAGGTGCCCGTCGCCGAGGGCGCCGCCGCCTGCCAGACCGTCTTTCGGGTCGTCCCCCGCCAGAGCCCGCAGGCTTTCCGCACCGTGCGCCTGGACAACCCGCTCGGCGCGCCCCTGCCCGCCGGGCCCGTGCGCGTCACCGACCGCGGCGACGTGCGCGTGGCCGGCACCCTGGGCCCGGTCGGCGCGGGGGGCCGCATCAGCCTGGACCTGGGCGTCGAGGAGGGCCTGCGCGTCGCCCGCAACGCCACCTACGCCGAGGCGGAGAAGGGCATGATCTCCGCCCAGAGCGTCGGCACCAACACCGTGCGCACCGAGATCCTGAGCCGCCTGGCCGAGCCCGCCACCGTGCTCGTCTACGAGCGCCTCCCGCTGGCCCCCGAGGGCGGCGACCTGAGCGTCACGCTGGAGGCGAGCAGCCGCGAGCCCACCCGCGACCTGGGGCCGGACAACGAGCGCCAGGAGGGCGCGCTGCGCTGGGAGCTGGCGCTGCCGGCCCGCGGCAAGGCGGAGCTGCACTACACCTATGTCTTGAAGTTGCCCGCGAAGCTCGAGGTCGTGGGAGGAGCGCGCCGTGAGCCCTGATTCTCCCGCTTCTTCTTCCCGTGTCTCCGTCACCCTGGCCACATCCGAGGTCCTGCTGACAGAGGATCGTGGCCTCGTCACCCGTCGCGGCCCCGTCGCCTGGTCGGGTGGACCCGTCGTCGTCGAGCTGGGTGAGCTCTCGCCCGCGCTGGTGGACGCCTCCCTTCAGGTCGCGCTGCGCGACGCGCGCGGCGTCGCGACGGTGGGAGACGTCGCCGTCCTGCGGCGCTGGGTCCCCCTGGCCCGCCCCAGCGAGCGCGACGGCGACGCCCTGGCGCGCGAGGCGCTCGACCGCCGCGATCAGATCGAGCAGCTCGATCTGGCGCTGGCCCGCCTCCAGACGCGCGACGCCGCCGTCGCCGCCGAGCTGGGCCGCTACGCCGCCGCCGTCGTGCGCAACGCCGGCCGGGGCCTCTTCGATCCGGCGCGCCTGGAGGCCGATCTCGCCGAGCTGCGCGCGCGCCTGCTCGCCGGCCCGCCCCGCGCCCAGGCCCTGCGCCTGGCCCGCTGGGAGGCCAGCCGCGCGCACGCGGACCTCAAGGCCATGATCGCCGCGCTGGAGACGGGAGCGCAGCGCCTCGCCACCACGGTGGCCATCGCCCTCGACGCCCCCGGCCCGGTCGAGGCCACCCTCGAGCTGCGCTACCTGCTGCCGAACGCGCTCTGGCGCCCGACCTACGAGGCGCACCTGAGCACCGGCCCCGAGCCGCGCGTGAGCTGGCGGGTTCAGGGCATGGTCTGGCAGCGCACGGGCGAGGACTGGCGCGACGTGCGCGTCACCCTCTCCACCGCGCGGCCGTCCAGCGGGACCAGCCTGCCGCCCCTGTCCCTGGACCGCCTCGCCGTCCGCCCGAAGACCGCCGAGGAGCGGCGCACCACCCAGGCGGACTTCCGCGACCAGACCATCCAGAGCGCGCAGCTCACCGCGAGCGCCCAGCCTGAGGCCCTGCCTGGGGTAGACGACGGCGGCGAGACGCGGGTGCTCACCAGCGCGACGGCGGTTGACCTCCCCTCCGACGGCCGGCCCCACCGGGTCCACGTCTCCACCTTCGCCGCGCCCGCCAAGGTCCGCTGGCTGTGCGTGCCCGAGCGCGACACCGCCGTCTTCCGCGAGGTCAGCCTGGAGCACCGCGGCGCGGAGCCCCTGCTGGCCGGGCCCGTCGTCCTGCTCGTGGACGGCGCCTACACCGGCGTGGGCGAGGTGCCCTTCGTCTCGCCAGGAGAGCGCTTCGCCCTCTCCTTCGGATCCAATGACGACCTGGTCGTCACCTACGCCCGCACGCGCAAGATCGAGAAGCGGAAGCTGCAGAGCGATCTGACCTGGTTCGTCAGCGAGACCACGCTGCACCACACCGGCAGCGCGGCCATCGACCTCGAGGTGCTGGGTCGCCTGCCCGTCTCCGAGCTGAGCGGCGTCACCGTCGTCCGCAGCCCGACCCACACGCGGCCAGGCGCCGACGGCCCCGACGAGCACGGCCACGTCCGCTGGCGGATCCGCATGCAGCCAGGGAGCCGCGAGGACGTCCCCCTGGGGTTCCGCCTCGAGGTCTCCGGCAACGTCCAGCTCCCGGACCCCTGGTAGCCAACCCTCGCCCGGGGGCGATCAGCCCGCGTGCTTGCGCATCTTGGTGACGAACTGGGTGCCGCACCAGCGGGCGGTCTCGACGAAGACCTCGTTGATCTGGGCGTCGGTCATCTGGTCAATCTGCTTGACGTTGTTGACCAGGCTGAGGACGACCGCGGCGGTGGAGGGGTCGCCGACGCCCGCCGTGCAGGTGACGCGGTTGCGATAGATGCGCTCGCCGTCCTCCTTGTAGACCGTGGCGAGGGCCGTGTACGTGAACTCGCCCGGCGCGCCCAGGTAGGGGACGTAGAGCCCGTAGGACTCGATCTCCAATTGCAGCAGCGAGGCCGACTCGGGCGCGACGCCGAAGGGCGGGCCGCTGCCGATGGTGCTGACCAGGCTGCTGGCCAGGGCGTCGTTGACCTGGCCGCTCTGGACGGCGGCGGCGATGCGCGGGGTGAGGTCCATTCCGCGCGCGACCTGCACGACGTTGATGGCGGCGCCGACCAGGCCGGCGTCGGGGTCATGGACCTTGCCCAGCTCGACATAGGGGCCGCCGGTGTTGATGACCTGAACCTTGACCGTACCCAAGGTAGAAGCATACTTCTTGAACTTGGCGTGGCATCCGGTGAGCGTGAGGAGCAGGAGGGGAAGAAGCAGTCGCATCGGGTCCTCGGAGCTGAAAGAGAGACGTGAAAGAAGAGCGCAGGTGCCACGTTGACGCGCGAGCCCTGAATCTATTCGACGCTCGCGGCGATCTGTCTTCCGGTCTCAGCCGTAACCCAGGCGACATGAGCAGACTCCGCGGCGCTCGCCAGGGTCTCGACCAGCCTGACCCGGGTGCTCATGCCGGGATCCTAGAGGTGCTCGTTGCCCTCGCCTCCAAGCTATGGTAGCACTGGGACGTCCGAAATCAGGAGCGGAGTTCCTATGGGCGTTCTTCTCGACGCACTACAGGACGCGACTCTGGTCAGACGTCTCAGTGAAGGCGATCGCGACGCGATGTCTTCCCTCTATGACCGGTACGCGTCCGTCCTCCTCGCCGTCGC
The DNA here is from genome assembly GCA_964556105.1 of uncultured Enterobacterales bacterium. Lineage (GTDB taxonomy): Bacteria > Myxococcota_A > UBA796 > UBA796 > CAZKWG01 > CAZKWG01. The sequence goes on from CAZKWG010000150.1 coordinate 3,802, forward strand.
TTACCGGATCCTCGGGGACCGGGAGTCCGCGGAGGATCTGGTCCACGACGTCTTTCTGGAGGCCTGGAAGAAGGCCTCAGAGTACGATCCTGCGCGCGCCTCGGTGCGCACCTGGCTGATCCTCAGGACGCGGAGCCGGGCCCTCGACCGGGTCGTGTCGGCGCCGCGCAAGCGGACCATCTCCATCGAGGACGAGTCGGTGCCCGAGCCGGTGGCGGTGATGACGGGCCTCGAGGGGCGTGGCGACGCGGATCGTGTCCAGGAGGCGCTTGGCGGGCTCTCCGCCGAGCAGCGCCAGGTCCTGGAGCTGACGTTCTACCGGGGCCTGACTGCCGCTGACATCGCCAAAGAGATAGGAATACCAGTAGGGACCGTGAAATCACGCCTTCGCGCTGGCCTCTCCGGGCTGCGCGTCGCGCTCGGGCCGAGGGAGCTCGCATGAAACAGCCATTCGATGCCAGGCAGCTCCTTGGGGAGCTTTACGACGATCTGACGCCGGACGAGGAGAGAGCGATGATGGACACCTTCGCGCAGGGGCTGCTCCAGGTGCCCCCCATGGCTCCCCCAGCGGCCCTCAAGTCTCGCGTGCTCAGCTCTCTGGAGAACCCGCGTTACGCCTTCCTGGGTCGCGTCGCCCGGCTCCTCGACCTGTCCTTGGAGCGCGCGCGCGCCGTCCTGGACAGGGTCGATGACCTCACCTCCTGGGAGCCCGGCGGAGAGGGTTGCCTGTTCCTGCACGTGGACGCCGGCCCCCGCCTGGCCGACGCGGTGGTCGGTCTGGTCAAGGTGGACGCGGGCTGTGGGTTTCCGCGTCACGTCCACGTCGGCGAGGAGACGGTCCTCGTGCTCGCGGGCGGCATCGACGAGGAGAGCGGGCGGATCTTCCTGCCCGGCGACATCGTGCCCATGCCGGCGGGCTCCGAGCACGCCTTCTCGGCCATGCCGGGCGAGGACCTGCTCTATCTGGCGATCGTAGAGCAGGGCGTAGACTTCACCCCGGCCGGCGGCTCGCTGGTCCTGCCGCGGCGCTGAGCCCGCCCAAGCTGGCCGATCGGCCAGTACTGGCCAGCCGGCCAGGGGGTCACTTTCCGTCTCCTGTGCTTCGAGTTGCCTGAACGGTGACGATAATGGGGCGGCCCGGAGCCCCATGCACTTCCGAGATGTCTACATCGAGGCCCTCGCCTACGAGCTGCCCGACCTCAGCGTGACGACGGACGACATCGAGTCGGCCCTGTCGCCGCTCTACGAGCGCCTTCGCCTGAGCCCTGGATGGATCGAGGGCCTGACGGGGGTTCGCGAGCGGAGGCTGTGGCCCGCCCAGGTCCGGCCCTGGCAGATGGCGGCCCGCGCGGGGGCGGCGGCCCTGGACGCGGCGGGCGTGGCGCGCTCCGAGGTGGGCGTGGTGGTCAACACCTCCGTCTGCCGCGACGTGCTCGAGCCCTCGGTGGCCAGCAGCGTGCACGGCGCGCTCGGGCTGCCGCAGACGGCTCGGAACTTCGACATCGCCAACGCCTGCCTGGGCTTCATGACCGGGCTCTCCACCGTGGGCGCCATGGTGGACTGCGGGATGATCGAGGTCGGTCTGGTGGTCGCGGGCGAGGGCAGCCGCGAGGTGGTCGAGGCGACCCTGGCCCGCCTCTCCGCGCCCGGCGTCACGGCGGCGACGTTCTCGGCGAACCTCGCCACGCTGACCCTGGGCAGCGCCGCGGTGGCGGCGGTGGTGATGAGCGGGCGGCGCGCGCGGGCCGGTCACCGCCTGCTGGGCGAGGTCTCGCTGGCCGACACGACGGCGAACGATCTCTGCAAGGGCGACATGGGCGGCATGGTCACGGACGGCGGGCGCCTGCTCGAGGCCGGCGTCACCCTGGGCGGAAGCGCCTGGGCGTCGGCCTGCGCGAGCTTCGGCTGGCAGGCGCCGCTGGCCGCCTACGCCATGCACCAGGTCGGCCGAACCCACTACCGCACCATCCTGAAGACCCTGGGCATCGCTCCTGAGCGCGCGCCCGAGGTCTACCCCACGCTGGGCAACGTCGGCTCGGCGGGGGTGCCGCTGACCCTGCTCAGCGCGCTGCAGAGCGGGATGGTCCGCGAGGGTGACGCGCTGGCCCTCCTGGGGATAGGCAGCGGGCTCAACTGCGCCATTCAGGGGGTTCGCTGGTGAGGACGCTGCCACATGAGGTCCGGGCGCTTTACCCGTGGGAGGGCCGCGTCCTGCAGGTGGACGGCGGGCAGATGCACTACCTGGACGTCGGTCCCGCCGACGCCCCCGTGCTGCTGGCCCTGCACGGCAACCCGACCTGGTCCTTCTACTGGCGCAACGTCGTGCACCGCTTCGCCGGCAGCTACCGGGTGATCGTGCCCGATCACATCGGCTGCGGCCTCTCGGACAAGCCTCAGGACTGGCCCTACCGGCTCGAGGGCCACGTCGGCAACGTCGCGCGCCTCGTGGAGCACCTGGACCTGCGGCGGATCACCTTCGTCCTGCACGACTGGGGCGGCGCGATCGGCATGGGGGTCGCCACCCGGATGCCGGAGCGCGCGGCCCGCTTCGTCGTCACCAACACCGCCGCCTTCCGCTCGCTGGCCATCCCGCCCTCCATCGCCATCTGCCGCGTCCCCGGCTTCGGCGCGCTGGCCGTGCGCGGCCTGAACGGCTTCGCCCGCGCCGCGACCTTCCGGGCGGTGGAGAAGCCGCTGGCGCCGGCCGTGCGCGCGGGCCTGCTCCTGCCCTACGACTCCTGGGCCGATCGCATCGCGACCCTGCGCTTCGTCGAGGACATCCCGCTCGCCCCCGAGCACCCGAGCTACGCCGAGCTCAAGCGCATCGAAGACGGCCTGTCGGGCCTGCGCGACCGCCCGATGCTGCTCATCTGGGGCGAGCGCGACTTCTGCTTCACCCCGACCTTTCGCGCCGAGTGGGAGCGGCGCTTCCCGGACGCGCGCTCCATCCGTCTGGACGCCGGCCACTACGTGCTCGAGGACGAGCCGGACGCCGTGCTCTCGGCGATGGCCGGCTTCCTGGCCGAGACGGCGGACGTGGAGGCCCGGTGAGCGCGATCCCTGGCGAACGCAACGTCGCGACGCTCCTCGACGCGCGCGTCGCCGAGCGCCCCTACCAGCGCGCGCTGGTGGTCCCGGTTCGCGATGGAGACAAGGTCAGCTACGCCCAGATGACCTTCGCCCAGCTCGGGCGACGGGTGGACGCCCTGGCCCACGGCCTGCAGGCGGCCGGGCTGCGGCGCGGCGACCGGGTGAGCGTCTTCGTCAAGCCGGGCTTCGACTTCCCCGCCGTGATCTTCGCCCTCTTCAAGCTGGGCTGCCCGCCGGTCTTCATCGATCCGGGCATGGGCCGGGCCGCGGCCCTCTCCTGCCTGTCCCGCATGGCGCCGCGCGGGCTCATCGCCGTGCCGCTGTTGCAGGCCGCCCGACCCCTCTTCTCCAGCGCCTTCCGCAGCGTGGAGCTGAGCTTCACCGCCGGCGCCAGCACCGGCTACTGGGGTGGAAAGACACTAGATGAACTAGTCTCCCTGGGCGCCGACCGCGGTCCCTTCGTCCCCGTGGACCACGACCCCGACGACGAGGCGGCCATCCTCTTCACGTCGGGCAGCACGGGGCCGGCCAAGGGAGCGCGCTACACGCACCGGGTCTACGCCGCGCAGGTGGCCCACATCCAGCAGATGTACGGCCTCGAACCTGGCGAGATCGACGTGCCGGGGCTGGCCGTCTTCGGCCTCTTCTCGCTGGCCATGGGCATGACCGTGGCCTGGCCGGAGATCGACCCGTCGAAGCCGGCTGCGCTCGACCCGGCGCGCCTGGTGCAGCTCATCGAGGATCTCGGCGTCACCAACGCCTTCGGCGGCATCGCCATCTGGCGGCCGGTGCTGCGCTGGTGCCGCGAGCACGGCCGCCGCCTGCCCTCGCTGCGCCGGCTGCTCAGCGCCGGCACCGCCATCCCGGTCTGGATGCACGAGGGCTTTCGTGAGGTGCTGGCGCCAGGCGTCCAGGTCTTCACCCCCTATGGCGCCACCGAGTCCCTGCCCGTCGCCAGCGTCGGCACGGACACGGTCCTGGGCGAGACCGCCGCGCTGACCCGCCTGGGCCGCGGCACCTGCGTCGGCACCCCCGCCCCCGGGATCACGATCCGCGTGATCCGCACCTCGGACGAGACCATCCCCACCTGGGACGAGGGCCTCGTCCTCCCGCCGGGCGAGGTGGGCGAGATCTGCGTCTCCGGCGCGGTGGTCACGACGCGCTACGAGGGCGAGCCCGAGGCGACCGCGCGGGCGAAGATCCTCGATCATCGCCAGAGCCCCCCGGTGGTCTGGCACCGCATGGGCGATCTCGGCTACCAGGACGCGCAGGGCCGGCTCTGGTTCTGCGGGCGCAAGGCGCACCGGGTCGAGACCGCCGGCGGCCCCGTCTACGCCAACCCCGTCGAGGAGGTGGCCGTCCTGGAGAAGGGCGTGGCGCGGGCGGCGCTGATCGGGCTCGGCGCGCGCGGCGCCCAGGAGCCGGTCATCGCGCTGCAGGTCGAGGCCGGGGTGGATCTGCGGGAGGTGGCGGGCCGGGTGCGCGCGGCGCTGGCGGCCCTCCCCCTGGCGGCGCCGATCACCCGCGTGCTCTTCCACCCGAGCTTCCCGGTCGACGTGCGTCACAACGCCAAGATCAACAACGAGCAGCTCTGCCTCTGGGCGGCGGAGCAGGTCGGGCGCCGGCCTGCGCTGGGGACGCCGGGACAGGAGGCTGCGTGAAGGCCATCGTGACCGGCGGCGGCGGGTTTCTGGGCTCGGCCATCGCGCGGCAGCTCCTGGCGCGCGGCGACGCGGTGACCATCCTCGGCCGCGGGCGCTACCCGACGGTGGAGGCGCTGGGCGCGCGCGGCGTGTCCTGGGATCTGGCGACCGCCCAGCCCGGGCTGGAGGACGTCTTCCGCGGCGCCGACGTGGTCTTCCACACCGCCGCCCGCGCCGGGGTCTGGGGGCCCGCCGCCGAGTTCCGGGCGATCAACGTAGACGGCACCGCGCGCGTGCTCGCCGCCTGCCAGGCGGCCGGGGTGGGGCGCCTGGTCTACACCAGCTCGCCCTCCTGCACCTTCGACGGCGGCCACGCGGAGAACGCGACCGAGGCGGACTGCCCCTACCCGACCCGCTTCGAGGCGACCTACCCCGCGACCAAGGCGGAGGCGGAGCAGCTCGTCCTGGGGGCGAACGGCCCCGCGCTGAAGACCACCGCGCTGCGCCCGCACCTCATCTACGGCCCAGGCGACCCCCACCTGCTGCCGCGCCTCCTGGACCGCGCCCGCAAGGGACGGCTGGCGCGGGTGGGCTCGGGCCAGAACCGGGTGGGGCTGACCTTCGTGGAGAACGCCGCCGCCGCCCACGTCCAGGCGGCGGACGCGCTGGCCGGAGCCGCGCGAAACGCAGGCAAGCCCTACTTCATCACCGACGCGGAGCCCGTCGTGCTCTGGGAGTGGATCGATCGCTTCCTGGTCGGCGTCGGCGTCGCGCCCGTGACGCGACGGGTGCCGCTCGGGCTGGCGCGCGCGGCCGGGAGCCTGCTGGAGGGAATCTGGGGGCTGCTCTCGCTCGAAGGTGAGCCTCCAATGACCCGTTTCGTCGCGTCGCAGCTCGCAATGTCACACTTTTATGATCTCAGTGGCGCGCGCCATGACTTCGGCTACTCTCCGCCGCTCGACGGAGACGAGGGCTTCCGACGCACCGTGGAGGCCTTCCGGGGGGAGAGATGAGCGCGCTCTACACGGCTGCTGCCTGGCGCCCGATCGCGGGACCACCGGCGTTCTCCGCGGACGCCCTGGTCGAGGCCGCAGCAGATCCTCGGCGACCGCTGGCGGTGGTCCGGGACGCGCGCGGCCGCCTGGGCGTGGGCGTGGACGGCGAGGTGGTGTCCGAGGGGCCGGGCGCCTGGCCGCTGGTGGCGCTGCTGCCGCCGCTCTACCCCGAATGGCTCGGCGACCGCTCCTTCGGCGAGGCCCACGGGACGCGCCTGCCCTATGTGGCGGGCGAGATGGCCAACGGCATCGCCAGCGCGGACATGGTCATCGCCCTGGCCCAGGCGGGCCTGCTCGGCTTCTTTGGCGCCGCCGGCCTCTCGCCGCGACGGGTGGCGGAGAACGTCGCGCGCATCGCGGTCGAGGCCCAGGGCGGCCCCTGGGGCGTGAACCTGATCCACTCTCCGGCCGAGCCGGACACCGAAGAGGCGGTGGCCGACCTGCTGATCCGCGAGGGTGTCCGCCGGGTCTGCGCGTCCGCCTTCCTCGGGCTGACGCGGCCGGTGGTGCGTCTCGCGCTGAGCGGGGTGCGACGCGACGCAAATGGTGCGATCCATCGAAATATCTCACTCTTCGCGAAGATTTCCCGCCCTGAGCTGGCGCAGATGTTCCTCTCGCCCGCCCCGCGCGAGCTGGTGGACGCGCTGGTCGCGCGCGGACAGCTCACCGCCGAGGAGGCCGCCCTGGCGCGGCACCTGCCGCTGGCCGAGGACATCACGGTCGAGGCGGACAGCGGCGGCCACACCGACAACCGGCCGCTCCCGGCCCTCTTCCCGGCCATCGCCGGGCTCGCCGCGCAGATCGTGCGCGAGCAGGGGTACAGCCGGCCGGTTCGCGTCGGCGCGGCGGGCGGGCTGGGGACGCCGGACGGCGTGGCGGGGGCCTTCGCGCTGGGCGCCGCCTATGTGCTGACCGGCTCCGTGAACCAGGCGGCCATCGAGAGCGGGCTCTCGGACGCGGGCCGCGCCATGCTGGCCACGGCCGGCATCGCCGACGTCGCCATGGCGCCCGCGGCCGACATGTTCGAGATCGGGGTGAAGCTGCAGGTGCTCAAGCGCGGCACCCTGTTCGCCCAGCGGGCGCAGCGCCTCTACGATCTCTACGTCGCCTACGACGACATCGACGCGATCCCCAGCATGGAGCGCCAGAAGATCGAGCGCGACATCTTCCGCGCTCCCTTGGAGCAGATCTGGGAGGAGACGCGCCGCTTCTTCGCCGAGCGCAACCCCGCCGAGCTCGCCCGGGCCGAGCAGGACGGCAAGCGCAAGATGGCGCTGATCTTCCGCTGGTACCTCGGGCTCTCCAGCCGCTGGGCCATCGAGGGGCGGGCGGATCGCCGCATGGACTACCAGATCTGGTGCGGTCCCGCGATGGGCGCGTTCAACGCCTGGACCCAGGGCACCTTCCTGGAGGACCCCGCCCGCCGCGAGGTCGTCCAGATCGCGCTGAACCTGATGGAGGGCGCGACCGTGCTGTCGCGCGTCCAGCAGCTCCGCGCGCTCGGCGTGCCGATGCCTGCCGCGGCCTTCCAATACAGGCCGAGGCCGCTCGACTGAACGAAGGAGTAGACATGGCCGCGACCAGTTCGGGGGGGGCGCAACCCACCTCCGGTCCGCTCGACATCGCCGTCGTCGGCATTTCCGCGCTGTTTCCGGGCTCCAGCGACGCGCGCGGCTTCTGGGAGGACATCCTGGAGGGGCGGGACCGCATCTCCGAGGTGCCCGCGACGCACTGGAAGGCCGAGGACTATTACTCCGCGGACCCGAAGGCCGAGGACCGGACCTGGTGCACGCGCGGCGGCTTCCTGGACCCGGTCGACTTCCCGGCGCTGGAGCTGGGCGTCCCGCCGAACATCGCGCCGGCCACCGACTCGAGCCAGCTGCTCGGGCTGATCGTCGCCCGCAGCGTGCTGGACGACGCGACGCGCGGGCGCTTCGCCAACATGGACCGCGAGAAGGTCAGCGTCATCCTGGGCGTGACGGGCGGACAGGAGCTGATGGGCCACCTCGCCGGGCGGCTGGGGCGCCCGCAGTGGCGCAAGGCGCTCCTGGAGCACGGCCTGCCCGAGTCGGAGGTCGAGGACCTCTGCCAGCGCATCGCCGACCAGTTCGTGCCCTGGCAGGAGGCCAGCTTCCCGGGCCTGCTGGGCAACGTGGTGGCCGGGCGCATCGCCCACCGCCTGGACCTGGGCGGCACGAACTGCGTGGTCGACGCGGCCTGCGCCAGCGCGCTCTCCGCCCTGGCGATGGCGGTGGACGAGCTGGTGCTCGGCCACAGCGATCTGGTCATCACCGGCGGCGTGGACACCATGAACGACCCGTTCATGTTCATGTGCTTCACCCGGACGCCGGCGCTGTCCAAGGCCGGGGACTGCCGCCCCTTCGACGCCGACGGGGACGGGACGCTGCTGGGCGAGGGCGTGGGCATGGTGGCGCTGAAGCGCCTCGCGGACGCCGAGCGCGACGGTGACCGGATCTACGCCGTGATCCGCGGCGTCGGGTCGAGCTCGGACGGCCTGGGGCCCGGCATCTACGCGCCCGTGGCGGAGGGCCAGGCCAGGGCGCTGCGGCGCGCGTACGCGACGGCCGGCTACGGCCCGGAGACGGTGGAGCTGGTCGAGGCGCACGGGACCGGCACGCGGGCGGGCGACGCGGCCGAGAGCCGGGGTCTGAGGATGGTCTTCGAGGAGGCCGCCCCGGGCGCAGCCCCCTGGTGCACCCTCTCCAGCGTCAAGGCGCAGATCGGCCACACCAAGGCCGCGGCCGGCGCGGCGGGCCTGATCAAGGCGGTGCTCGCCCTGCACCACAAGGCGCTCCCCCCGGCGATCAAGGTGCGCAAGCCGAACCCGGCGCTGGAGGGCGCGCCCTTCAGCCTGCTCTCGCGCGCCCGCCCCTGGGTTCGCGGCCCCGAGCACCCGCGCCGCGCCTC
>CAZKWG010000151.1:0-12489 GCA_964556105.1 uncultured Enterobacterales bacterium
GGACGGCGAGGGCGACTACCTGGAGGTCGCGGCGATCAACGCCTACCAGCACTCGCTGAAGGGCGATCTCTCCCTCTCCATCTGGGGTCGCCTGGACGGCGAGGCGGGGACAGAGGACTACGACAACGTCCTGCTCTCCTACGCCACCAACGACTACTACACCGAGGACGAGGAGACCAACTACGCCTACTGGTTGAATCTTCAGCCCGACGGCACCCTGCGCGCCTTCTGGGAGCACGGCGACGGAGAGAACGTCGTCGTGGACAGCACCGCGCCCGCCGCCGTGGAGCCCGGCGTCTGGACCCATTACGCCCTCGTCCGCGACAAAGACGCCATGACCGCGACCTTTTACGTGAACGGCGCGCCGCTCGGAGAGCCCGTCCCCTTCGACCACCTGCCCACCGGCGCCAGCCGCGGCTACCTCACGCTGGGGGCGGACACGACGGGAGACAACGACTACGAGTGGAGTGGGTCCCTGGACAGCGCCTGCGCCTGGAACCTTGTGTTGGATGGGTCCCAGATCGCCGCGCTCTACGAGGCCCGCGGCTGCGCCCTGACCCTCGACGAGCCGGGCGAGGGCGAGGGCGAGGGCGAGGGCGAGGGCGAGGGTGAGGGCGAGACGCCCGAGACCGGCGAGGTCAAGGTCTCCACCGGCTGCGGCTGTACGCAGACGAGCCCGAGGACGGGGCTCGTGGGCCTTGTCCTCGGGCTCGCGCTCACGCTGGCGCAGAAGCGGCGGCGCTGAGGGCGCCCGCCGCGCTCAGCGACCCGCGACCTCGTACACCAGGTTGGTCGTCGGGCTGGCGGTCTTGTGCTTCGGCTGGCCGAAGATGCTCCTCCAGCGCCGGCTGCTCTCGACGCGGCTCTTGAAGGTCTCCTCGTCCAGGCCGGTCTCGGCCAGGGCGGCCTCGAACTCGGCCTTGGCCTTCTGGCGGGCCTTGAAGAGCATCATCTGCACGCGGCTCTGCACATTGACCTTGCCGTCGCCGGTGGTCTCGATGGGCAGGAAGATCGCCTCGGGGTACTTCGACTGCACCGCCGCCTGCACGCCGTCGGAGACGCCCGAGGAGGGCATGCAGCCGAACGGCTTCACCGAGACGGTCATGTGGTTGTACTTGTCCTCGATGAAGTGGATCAGCTTGCCGACCTCCATGTGACCCTCGCCGCCGCGCACGGCGCGGTCGTGGTGGGCCTTGGCCAGGTCGGCAATTTCGTCCATGTCGGGCATGTGGTGGCCGTGCAGGCCGATGACCTTGGCGTAGGTCTGCCAGGTGGCGCGGACCACCTTCTCGGCGACCGCGAGGCCGAGCAGCTTCTTCTGGGCGTCCACGCCGTCCAGGCCCTTGCGGCCGCCGTCGTGCTCGCGCAGGGTCATGCGCTCCTGCGTGTCGTGGCGGGCCTCCCACATGATGTAGAGGATCCAGTTGCCCAGCGGCTGGATGTCGACCTCGGCGCCCTCGCTCTCCAGGAAGCGCTGCAGCTCGTAGTTGCCGTCGCCCTCGGTGGTCATGGCCCAGAACTCGCCGATCACGCTGACCTTGGGCTTGACGCGGGTGCGGTCGACCTCGACGGCGGCGAACTCCTTGCGGCACTGGTAGAGGGTCGGCAGGATGGTGCCGCCCTTCTCGAAGGCGCGCGTGAGCATGTCGCGGCACTTCAGCGCGGCGCGGTCGGTGGCGCCGGCATCGACCTCGTAGGGGCGGATGCGGTAGGCCATCATGTTCACGACGTCGCCGGCGAACATGCTGCGCACCAGCGCCAGCCCGAAGCGCGCGTCGATCTTCAGGCCCAGCTCCTCGCCGGTGGCCTGCTTGAGCCCGCCGGTCTGCTGGAAGAGCAGGACGCGGAAGCCCTCGAAGCCGGAGTCGCGGAGCGCCTTGCGGTACTCGGTGACGTACATGCCGAAGCGGCAGGGGCCGCAGGCGCCGGCCGTCACGAAGACGTAGTGATCGATGATCTGCTTCGTCGTCAGACCCTGCTCGTCGCGCAGCCAGTGCAGGTGCTTCACCAGGTTGCCGACCGTGTAGTAGGTCGGGTTGCACTGCGCGCGGTTGCCGAACTCCTTGCCGAAGTTCAAGGCCACGTTGTCCGGGATGTCCAGGACCTCGACGTTGTAGCCCAGGCCGCGCAGGGCGCCGCCGATGAGCGTGTCCTGCATCAGCGTCAGCCCGCTGACCAGCAGCGTGGTGTGCGGGCGCTGCGAGGCGACGAAGGTGGTGTCGATGCGCTCGGTGTACTGCTTGCGCGCGAGGCCGAGGCGGATGGCCTCCTCCTCGGCGAAGCGGTGCAGCTCGGCGTCGATCTCGGCTTCGGTCAGCGGCCGGTCATGATCTTCGTGAATGGGCATGGGGGGTTCTCCGAGAGACGAAAGAGGTTACTTCGCGGCCGCGATGGTGGGTTGTACGCCACGCTGGGCGAGGAGCTCCCGGCGGCGTTCGGCGATGCGACGGGCGAGCTCGACGCGCTTGTCGGCCTGGTCCTGCAGGTCCTCCTCGATGCGCTTGAGCCGGTAGGCGTAGGTCTTCACGCGGATGCCGATAGAGCCCGTGGGCTTGTTGGCGTCGATGTCGTGCAGCGCCGAGTAGGGCGTGCGCGCCGTCTTGACGATGCTGTCGATGAGGCCGTAGATGGGCGAGTCGTGCCCACACTTGAAGCTGGACAGATCGAGGATGGCCAGGTTCGGGTGGCGCGAGGCGAAGCGCACCGCCCAGACCTTCTGCGTGCTGTTGGCCGAGTAATTCTCCGGCCAGACGTCGTTGATGTCCAGCGGATCGGCCGTGCCGAAGTATTTCTGCAGAAAGGCGCGGTCCTTGGGGATCGAGCGGATCGACAGGATCGGGTAGCCGAGGATCTGGAACTCGTCGGGGATGCCGTGGTTCAGGCCCGGATCGGAGTGGTAGGGACGGCCGACCATGAGGATGGCGATGCGGTTCTCCCGCTCCACCTGCTCCAGGATGGCGCGCCCCTTCTCCTCGAGGATGCGGGTGCACTCCTTGAGCGCCTCCAGCCCCTGATCCACCGCCCAGTCGCTCTCGTCCTCGGTGATGCCCAGGCGCGGGCCCCAGGTGTCGAAGATCCGCTTCTTCAGCAGGTTCGGCTCGGCGAAGGAGAGCGCGGCGTCCACGTACTCGATGCCGGCCTTGGCGAAGAAGTCCGTCTCCTTCGTGAACGCCGCCTTGAGCACGTTCGGGTTGCCCGCGACGATGGGGCAGCAGGCGTTGTCCATCGTGTTCTGCACCCAGTTGGGAACGTGGGTCAGGCACGGGTAGTAGATGTAGTTCAGCGGGCCCTTCTTCGGGTCTGCGTGGATATGGTTGATCAGCTCGTGGATGTGCGCCTGACCGACCTTGGAGGGGAAGCAGGGGTCGATGCTGCCGTAGCGCCCGCCCTCCATGAACATCTCTTCGGTCGTCGCGTTCGAGAACACGACGTTCTGCTTCGGCATGCCGAGCGTCTCGAAGTAGGTCCGGAAGAAGGGGCCGACCGAGTACATGTTCAGCACGCGCGGCAGGCCGACGCGGACGTTGGACAGATCGACGTGGCTGCGCTGGAAGCCGCGGTTCAGCGCCCGGCGCGCGACGCGGAAGAAGCTGAGCTTCTTGACCTCGACGTCGCTCTTGCTGCTGCCGGCGGGCGGGATGGGCTTGGGCTCGTAGAAGTGACGGAAGGAGAGCGTGGCCTCCTCGCTCACCATGTTGGGGAACTTCTGGCGGAGCCGGTTGCGCTCCTTGGCCAGCACCTTGAGCGCCTCGTTGCTCTCCACCGTGCCCTTCTCGCAGGAGAAGCCGGAGATGTAGCGGCTGGTGCGCCCGTCGGGGGTCTTCGTGTCGATGAAGGTGCGGCTGCAGTTGTTCGGGCAGAAGTTGCAGCGCGTCTCTTCGTCGGTGCGCGTCGTGTAGTGCAGGTTGATGGCCTGGTCCAGCCCGATGAAGGTGCTGGTGCCCCGGCGCTTGAAGGTGCGCAGGGTCTCCATCGCCGCGCCCAGCGCGCCCGCCTCGCCCGTGTGGGGGTGGACGCGCACGTCGGCGTTGGGCACGCGGGCCTTGATGTAGTCCACCTGGGCTTTTACCGCCGCCAGGTTGCGTTGGGTGCCGCCCTGCAGCACGAAGACGCGACCAAACTCAGCGAGGCGCGGCACCTGCACCACGTACTGCCAGACGTTCTTCGGCAGCACCTGGGCGAGCCCGGCCAGCATCTCGGGGGCCGAGAAGCCCTCCTTCTGGAAGGTCACGCGGTCGGCGTCCAGGAAGACGGCGCAGCCATAGGAGAACTTGGGCGAGAGATCCGCGGCGAAGGCCGTGTCCGCGTAGGTGTGCAAGGGGACGCCGAACTGGTCGGCCATCGCCTGCAGCAGCATGCCGTTGCCCGCCGAGCACTGGTTGGACAGGCGGAAGTCGCGCACCTCGCGCCCGCCGTCGGCCGTCGTGTGCAGGAACATCACCTTGATGTCCTGCCCGCCGATGTCGCAGATGACGTCCGCGTCGGGGAAGTAATAGGTGGCCGACATCATGTGGGCCACCGTCTCGACGACGTTGACGTCGGCCTTGACGCTCTCCTCGAGCACGTTCGCCGCGTAGCCCGTGGCCCCGAAGGCCACGACCTCCAGGGTCGCCCCCTGGTCGGTCACGTACTCCTTGATCTGCTTGAGGATGTCCTTGGTGTCCTGGATGGGGTTGCCCTTGGACAGGCAGTAGGCCTTGTACAGGACCTCGCCGTCCTCCCCGACCAGGACCGCCTTCGAGCTGGTGGAGCCGCCGTCGAAGCCCACCACCGCGCGGACATGCTGACCGGGCTCGAAGCGCGCCGGGTCGAAGCTGGGCAGGGTGTACTCGCCGATGAAGGTGTCGAGCTCCTCCTGGGTCTTGACCAGGGGGCCGCCCGCGCTCTTGCTGAGCTGCACGGAGCGCCCGTTCTGGATGTAGTCCTTCAGCCCGTCGAGCCCACGATAGTAGGCGTCCTTCGAGTTCTCCGCGTCGGCGATGCCGAAGAGCACCGCGCCGAAGGCGGCGTAGTACTCCGCGTTCTTCGGCGTGAAGATGAGCTGCTCGATGGGGATGGAGCGATCCCACTCGAAGCCGCGCTGCTCCCAGGTCTCCGGGATGCGCATGCGCCAGCACTCGACCAGAAACGGCAGGAAGGTGTTCGGCCCGCCCAGCAGCAGCACGCCCGGCTTGAGCGTGTTGCCGCGCGTGAGGACGCTGAGGTTCTGGTGGACGATGGCGTCCGCCAGCGAGTTCATGATCTCCGGGCTGGGGATGCCGGACTTCACCAGGTTGACGATGTCCGTCTCGGCGAAGACCCCGCATTTGGCCGCGACGTGGTGCAGCGCGTGCGGGTCGAAGCGCACCTTCTGCAGCTCCGCCGGGTCCATGCCCACCTTGAGCCGGCACTTGTCGATGGTGGCGCCCGTGCCGGACGCGCACTTGTCGTTCATCGAGGTCAGCGCGGTCTTCTGGGTCTCCTCGCCCTCCTTCGCCTCCGCCTCGCGGAACATGATGATCTTGGCGTCCTGGCCGCCGAGCTCGATCACGCTGCGCACGTCGGGGTGCAGCTTCTCCACCGCGAGGGTGACGGCGTTGACCTCCTGCACGAAGCGTCCGCCCAGGGGCTTCGCCAGCGGGCCCGAGCCCGAGCCGGTCACGAAGACCTTGAAGCGCGGGACGTCCGGGAAGGCGTCTCCGATGCGCACGAGGAACTCCAGCACCTTCTCGGGCTGGCGCGTCTCGTGGCGCTGGTAGTCCTGCCAGAGGATCTGGAGGTTCTCGGGGTCCACGACCACGGCCTTGACCGTGGTGGACCCGATGTCGATTCCAAGAGCGAGCTCGGGTACAGCGGCCATGGGGCCTCCTGCAGAGGTGACTGACATGTCAGTCTAACCACAGGTGCGCGTTCGCATGCAAGATCTCAAGAAAGAATTCACGCGGCGGTTGAGCATTCTTCGGCGTACATTGCCGCCCGCGCAGACCAGCCTAGATCGTTTCACCTCAAACGAGGTAGAATCCTCCTCTACGTGCTCGTCTCGTTCGAGGGCCCTTCTCGTGAAGGTCGTGCCTCCGCTCCCGTCTTCCGCCGCTCCGCCGGGTCTCTCCGGAGAGCGTGAGGGGCTGCCCGAGAACGTGACCTGGACCTCGCCGCGACATGTCGAGACCACGCCGCTGACGCCGAATACCGGCGAGCCTCGCTCCCCCTCCGGGCCGATCACCATCACGGACCCTGGCGGAGGCTCGTCCGCGCCCCGGGCGATGACCGGCAAGCTGCAGAGCCGCATGGGGCGCTACCTCATCCGAGGGGAGCTCGGACGCGGCGGCATGGGGGTGGTGTTCCTGGCCTGGGATCCTCTGCTGAAGCGGGACGTCGCGCTGAAGGTCCTGCGGGACGCCTATCTTGCGGAGGACACGGTCCGCCGGCGCATGCTCCGCGAGGCGACGGCCGTGGCGCGGGTGCGACACCCGAGCGTCGTGGAGATCTACGACTTCGGCGAGGAGGCGGGCCACATCTACTTCACCATGAGGCTGGTCCCTGGGGAGTCCCTGGCGCAGCGCCTGAAGAAGGGGCCCGTCGCGCCCAGGGCCGCCGCGACGATCGCCGCGAGCATCGCGCGCGCGCTCCAGCACGCCCACGATCTCGGCCTGGTGCATCGCGACGTGAAGCCAGGGAACATCCTGCTCGACACGTCGGACAAGGCGGTGCTGACCGACTTCGGGCTCGTCAAAGAGACCGACTCCGAGGACATGGCGCTCACGCGAGACACCCAGGTGCTCGGCACACCCGCCTACATGGCCCCCGAGCAGGTGCGCGAGGGCGCGCGCCGGGCGCTGCCCGCGAGCGACCAGTACGCGCTGGGGGTCGTGCTCTACCAGATGCTCAAGGGCTGGCCGCCGTACTATGGGGCTACACCCATGGAGATCTGGCGGCGGATCCTCAAGGAGGAGCCCCCTCCCCTGAGCGGGCCGGAGCTCCCGCCGGAGCTCATCGCGATCACCCAGAAGGCGATGGCGCGCGAGCCCCAGGATCGCTACCCGAGCGTGGGCGCGCTGGCCGAGGACCTGGAGCGCTTCCTGGCGGGTGAGCGCGTGGTGGCCACCCTGCCGAGCCTCAAGCGGAAGATCCAGCAGGAGCTCCGCCGCCACCGCGCGCGCCTCGGGTCCGCGCTGGTGATCCTGCTGGTCT
Organism: uncultured Enterobacterales bacterium; assembly: GCA_964556105.1. GTDB lineage: Bacteria > Myxococcota_A > UBA796 > UBA796 > CAZKWG01 > CAZKWG01. The sequence continues at coordinate 7,171 of CAZKWG010000151.1, forward strand.
TCCTCGTGGCCACGCTGGGGCGCTCCCTCTGGGACCGGGCCTGGGACGGGCGCGAGGCCCGGCAGCGGGAGCGCGAGGCGGAGGAGCGCCGGATCGCCCTCAACGCGCGCATCGCGGAGCTCGAGGCCGCGGGCGCCACCGCCCGAACGGACGAGCTCTTCAGCAACTATGTCGGCTTCGAGGCCAACGCCGAGACCGTGGCGCTGGCCCGCGCGTGGCTGGATCAGGGCGCCCGGCTGGAGCAGCGAGGCGACGTGGAGGGCGGCCAGCGGGCGCGCGCGACGGCCTACGCGATGGGGTCTGACCCCGAGGTCCAGACCGAGGCGCTGCTCGGGCTGGGGCGCAGCTACTACGCGCAGGAGGACTGGGACAGCCTGAGCCAGGCGCTCCAGGTCATCGTCCAGAGCGGCGCCGAGGCGCGCAGCCCGACCGAGGTCCAGCGTTGGCGGCGCGATCTCGCGTTCCATGATCATGAGGTCGACGCCGCCCTCGCGCTCACCACGGACCCCGAAGAGCGCGCGGCGATCCGCTCCCTCGCCCAGGTGACCGCGACCCCCTACAAGAGCGGCACCGCGATCTGGGCGGATCTGGAGGGGGACGGCGTCCGAGAGATCCTGCTGACCCAGGATCTGCAAGGTCCCTATGTGGCTGTGGCGCCGCGCGAGGCGCTGCCGATCCTCCGAAACCTGAGCGGTGATGGCGCTCTGAAGGTCGACGACGGCCGCGTGCTCTACCCGATCGGCCCGGACCTCTCTCCACCCTTTCTGCTGCAGCAGCTCCAGCAGAATGAGCAGCGCTGCCTGGTGTTGGGCGTGGCGGAAGCTGGACTCCACGAGATCGGGAGCCTGGACTGCGAGGGCGTCCGCGACGCCGTCAACGTGGACCTGGACGAGGACGGCCAGCCCGAGGTCTACGTCTCGGACAACCGACGCCTCACCCGCCTCATCTCCGACGAGGACGGCTACCGCCTGGTCTCGGCGAACGACGAGACCTCGGGGGCGAACTCCGAGATCTGGCACATGGTGGCCGAGGACCTCGACGGGGACGGGCGGCGGGAGCTGGCGGTCGCGACCTCGGGATGGGGCGCCTACGACGTGCGGATCCTGCGCCCGGGGTCCGGCGGGCAGCTCGACCTCGTCTCGCGGCTGCGCCTGGGCGAGAACATCGGGATGACCTTCCTGCCGACGAAGCGCGGCCCGAGCCTGGCCGTCGCGCAGCGACACGACCCGCACACGCCGTTGAATGTCCAGGTCTTCGGGCCGTCTACTCCCCATGGCGCCGCGCGGGGCGTTCACCTGCTCAGCTTCGACGGGAAGCAGCTCAACGCGGTGCAGGTGACGCCGACGCGCGGTCTCCCCCATGTCTCGGACACCCGGCAGATCACCGCCGATCTGGACGGGGACGGCGACCAGGATCTCGTCCTGCGGTCCAGCTACCAGGGGACCACCCTGCTCCTGGCCCGCCCGGACGGCGCCTTCACCTCGCTCTCTCTGGGCGCGGTCGTCCCGCTGCTCGGCGGCAACATGGACAGCGACCCGGCGGACGAGCTGCTGGTCCGCGACAGGGAGATGAGGATCTGGGCGCTGGGGATGGGGACCGACCCCTGGCCCGACCTGGCGCGCAGCGCGCCACCCAGCGGCGCGCCCGTCCCCGAGACCATCCCGAAGAGCATGGTCGCGGCCTGGGAGCGGGCGGAGAACCTCGTCGCGCTCGGGCTGAGCGCGATCGCGAGCGACCACCTGCTGAAGCTCAGCGAGCTCGCGCCGGGCAGCATCACCGGGATCGAGGCGCGCCTGCGCGCGGCGCACCTCCTGGAGGCCTCCGGTGACGCGGGCGGGGCGGCAGAGCTCTTCGTTCAGGCGGCCGCGGAGGCCGATCCGCTCGACGTCACGCTGGCCTCCTCCGCCTGGGATGACGCCTTCCGCTGCTTCCTCCTGGACCGGCGATTCGACGAGGCGCTCGCGGCAGGGCGCGCGCGCCTCCGCCTGCCCGATCCTGGACAGGACCTCGTCACGCGCGTGAGCGCCCTCGAGCGCGACCTCGCCGGCGAGCCCGTCCGCCTGAACCTGGTTCAGGGCATCCCCCCGAGCGTTCAGCTTCTGACCCCCCTCGGCCCACGCTGGTCGTCCAGCACGGGCGGCCTCAACCTTCGCGCGGTGGGCGAGGAGCGCCTGCTGCGCATCCCCGTCCGCCCCACGGGCGGCCCCGTCTCCATAGAGCTCACCCTCGAGCTCAACCGACTTGACTGGGGCACGAGGCTCATGATGTCGCGCACGCTCTTCCAGGGCGACCTGGCGCCGTCGACGTTGATCAGCCTGATCGCGGGCGGAGGTGGCGGGCTGACGGAGGAGGTCTTGAGCTGCCCGGACCAGCGCGAGATCCTGCACAAGCTGCCCAGCGGGAGCGGACGCGGCTCCCCGATCACGATCAGCAGGGAGATGGCCCGCGACGGATCCGGCGGCACCTGCGGCTACAGCGATGGCGGCGCGATGACGACGCGAAGCGTGTCTCTCGACGGGATGGCGGGCTGGGCCGAGCCCGACGCGCCCTTCTGGCTCTCGCTCGACACCTTCTCTCAAGACACGGTGATGGACATCACCGTCAAGAGCATCACCCTGGAGGGGCTCGAGCTGGTCGCGGTCCCCGAGGATCCGTTGGCGGCGGTGCACCAGCGGATCGTCATGGGCGACCCGGAGGGCGCGCTCCCGCTGCTGCGGTCGCTGGGCGCAGGGGCTGGCGAGCGCGAGGTGGCGCTGGCGACGGCGATCGCCAGCGACGCGGCGGGCGCTCAGGGCACGTCGGAGGCGCTGCGCCGTCTGCTCGCCTCGGGAGCGCAAGGAAAGCAGGACGCGCTGGCCCTGCTGATCCTGCTCCCCGAACGATTCGGGCCCCGCCTGCGCGAGCAGCTCGGGCAGCGCTGGTACGCGCACGCGGCCCTGGGCCTCAGGACCCTCATCGCCATGCAGCGAGACAACACCAGCGTGCAGACCCTGCTGACGACCCAGCTCGAGGGCCTGGAAGACCTGACCCTGAGCCCGAAGGCGCCGCTCGACGAGCAGATCGCCGTCATCGAGCTCCTCGTCGCTCGGGGCGCGGCCTGGCTGGCCCAGGGGAGGCCAGGGCTCGCCGAGCGCGATCTCGCCCACGCCATCGAGCTCGGGGCGGCGCTGGAGAAGCGCGTCCGGGACGAGCCCGTCGCGCACCTGGCGTGGGGGCGCGCCTACGCGGCGGCCTTCCAGGTCCGGGCCCGCCTGAGCTACGAGGCGGGTGATGAGGCTGGCGCCCTCGCCGATCTCGATCGGGGACTGGCCGTGCACCCCTCCCCGCAGACCTTCGCCGACGTGCTCAGCGTCTGGCAGCCCCTGGCTGGGCTGCGCGCCAGCCCCGGGTGGGCGCACGTTCAGGCGGCCCGCACCGCATCGGGCAGCTGATCCCGATTCCTGTGGGGAGCGAGCACGGGCGCGTTATAGAGCGGCTCCATGGCGCGAAACGTCCCTCTCGATCCTGACCTCCGCCGCGCGCAGCTCCTCGACGCCGCGCGGCTCGTCTTCGCTCGCAACGGCTACTACGCCGCGTCCATCGCCGACATCATCGGCGAGGCCGGCGTCGCGCGCGGGACCTTCTACAACTACTTCGAGAGCAAGCGCGTGGTCTTCCAGGCGGTGCTGGACGAGCTGATGGAGAGCATCGCCGCCGTCATCACCACCGTAGACCCGGACGGCAACATCCCCGGCCAGATTCGCGAGAACCTGGAGCGCATCCTGTCCGTGCTCACGCGAGACGAGGTCGGTCGCCTGCTCTTCGCCGACGCCGTGGGTCTGGACGCCGAGGGAGACCAGGCCCTGCGCGCCTTCTATGGAGCCGCCACCGAGCGCATCGTCTCCGCGCTGCAGCGCGGCGAGCGCATGGGCATCATCGGCCCCTGCAACCAGGAGCTGACCGCGCGCTGCCTGCTGGGGATGCTCAAGGAGCCCATCTTCCTGGCCTGGCTGAACGACGAGCCGCTGGACACGGGCGCCCTGCTGGAGACGATGCTGGCGATCGTGCTCTGGGGCGTGGGCGGCGGGCTCGGTCGCGCGAGCTGAGCCGCGCCGCGGACGGCTCTGGCGTTGCGGTGTCAAGAGACACACGAACCCACTTCTTTGCGCCAGAGACGAGCTCCGCGGCCAGCAATGACTAGCCGACCCTCGCCCACGGCGAGGGTCGGCTACCCGCCCGCGAGGTCCGAGCAGGCCACCCCGGGATACCGGACGCTCGCGTCCTCCGGGTCGGTGCAGAAGTTGGGCATGTACTGGAAGATCGGCGCGCTCTCGTCGGCGCGGCACGCCTCACCGCCGGCGTCGATGATCGCCTGCGTGGTGGTGATGATCACCGCCGCCTCGCACTCGGGCACCTCCGGGAAGCAGTAGACATCGATGGTCTCCTCCCCGGAGAGGTCCTCGGGCGTGTTCTCCGTGAGCCAGCCGCAGAGATCGAAGCCGGGAGGCGGGCCCTCGCCCTCGCCCTCGCCTTCGCCCTCGCCCTCGCCCTCGCCCTCGCCTTCGCCCTCGCCCTCGCCTTCGCCTTCTGCGGCGCTCGCGCCCTTGTCTCCACCACACGCCAACAGAACGATCGCGAGCCACAGATGCATGTCACAGCCTCCCGGACCCCCTCACAATAGCGCCAACGACGCGATCCGCTCGACTACGAATTATTTAGTTGACAATCTACGAAAGAATTCGTAGATTGAGCCTCAGGACGGAGACGCGATGGGACGCCGACCCCGAGAGAAGGGTGATCCCCGGCTGACGGACGCCGAGCTGGAGATCATGGTGGCGCTCTGGGACCTGGGCGAGCAGGCCGAGGCGGACGTGGCGGATCTGGTCGCCCGGCTGGGCGATGGACGGGCCTACACCACCGTCGCGACCCTGCTGAAGATCCTGGAGCAGAAGGGCTTCGCCGCCAGCCGCAAGGACGGTCGGCGCCTGCTCTACGCCGCCGTGCCCACGCGCGAGCGCTGGCAGCGCGCCGTGGTGGCGGACCTGGTGCAGCGCGTCTTCGGTGGCGATCCGCGATCGCTCGCGCGGCTGCTGGACGAGCCCGACGGCAAGACGCGCTGAACCCGCGGGAGCCGACGCGGGCGGAGGAGTCGGCACCTGGACGGGTTAGGCTGGCGACATGAGGCACCCTCCTCTCGCCACCGCCCGATCCCTGCTGCTGGGCAGCCTGCTGCTGGTCGGCCTGCTCGGGGGGGCGGCATGCTCGCTCGGCTCCAGCGCTGATCCCGTCCCGGTCGGCGTCGAGGCCGCGCCCCTCCCCACGCGCCTCACCGTCACCGCC
>CAZKWG010000152.1:0-9380 GCA_964556105.1 uncultured Enterobacterales bacterium
CGGGTTGGTGACCGAGGCCGACCGGCTCGGCCTCGTGCGCTTCCATGCGGCGCGCGCGCTGCACCTGGCCTGGGACGGCTGGCTGCTGATCGCCGCCGCCCTCGCCCTGGCGGTGGCCAGCCGTCGTCGGCACCTCATCGCCCTGGCGCTGCCCCTCCTGGCGGCGGCGCCCGCGCTCCTCATCTGGGCGCAGCGCCGCCATGTCCTGGTGATGGTCCCTCTGGCGATGGCCGCGCTCGCCGCCGCCCTCGCTCCCCTCCCCTCCCCGCGCTCTCCGGCGCGCCCGCGCTGGCCCCGGGTGCTCGGGGTCCTGCTGCTCGCCGGCGCGCTGGCCACGCCCTGGTCGCGGGCCTGGCGGGCGCTCGGACCGGCCCAGCAGAGCGAGGTGATGCGCGCGCGCTCCTATGCCGACGTCGCCGGCTGGCTCGAGGAACATGCGCCAGAGGGCAGCCTGCTGGGCGGCGTCTTCCAGGACGTCGGCCTGTACGTGTCCATGCCCCGCCACGATCCGGACGGCACCCGGGCCGACTGGCGTACCTACTGGGTCAGCGACCGAGCGCCGGAGGAGCGCGCCTGGGAGCGCGTTTACAGCGGCGCGGGCGGGCTCGGCGTGTACCAGCGCTCGCCCGGTCTCGAGCCGCGCCCCTGCGCAGACGCCCGCCCCGCCCCGGGGTCCCCGCACCTCGCGGTGGCCGCGGCCCACGCCGAGCTGATCGCGGTGGACGCGGGCTGTCTCCCTCCCGAGGGGGCGCGAGGAGCGGGCGCGAGATAGGCAGCAGCGAATGCGCATCGCCATCGCCGTGAACAACGTCCAGCAGGTCGAGGCCACCTGGACCACGCTGCACCTCGCGCACCGCGCGCTGGAGCAGGGGCACAGCGTGCGCTTCATCGAGACGCGCGACTACGAGATCACCTCGCGCGGTCAGCTCGTCGCGCGCGCCTACGTCGCCGACCCGCCCTCCCCCGGTCATCTCGCCCTCGGCGCGGCCCTCCTCGACCGCGCGCTCCCCCGCCGCTACACGACCCTGGAGAGCTGTGATCTCCTGCTCCTGCGCGTGAACCCGCTGACGGAGGCCATGCTGAACATGGCGTTGGTGGCGCAGGAGCTGGGTGTGGCGGTGGTCAACGATCCGACGGGGATCGCCCGCACGCGCTCGAAGGCCTGGCTGGCCGGCCTCTCCGACGTGCCGCGCCCGCTGACCCTGGTGACCCAGAGCCGCGCGTCGGCGCGCCTCTTCGCTGGGAACCTGGACGTGCCCGCGGTGGTCAAGCCCTCTACCAGCAGCGGCGGGCGCGCCGTCTCGCTGGTCCCGCCGAACCACCCCGAGCTGCTGGAGGAAGCGATGGATCGCGCTCAGCTCGCGGACGCGGGCCCGGTCGTCATCCAGGCCTGCATCCCCGAGGCCTCCGAGGGCGAGAAGCGCCTGGTCTGGATGGACGGGGACATCCTGGGCGGGTATCTGCGCCGCCGCTCCGAGGGAGAGTTCCGCCACAACCTCCGCTGCGGATCGACCCCGCTGGCGTGTGAGATCACGGCCGCGGATCGGGCCATTGGCGCGGCGCTCACCCCCCACCTGATGCGCAACGGGATACGAATCGCCGGCCTGGACGTGATAGGCAGACTGCTCGTCGAGGTGAACACCATGAACCCCGGCGGCGTTCATTACGCGGAGCTGCTCGCCAGCGAACGCGACCTGAACGCGCCGACGGTCGGCCAGCAGATCATCGAACGGCTGACCACGCGCCAACGGAACTCTCGCGAGGCGAGGCACGCATGAGCAGAAAGTCCCCGAATCTCGACAACGACGATCTGGGTGGATCGCCCGAGACGCTCACGCGCAAGCAGGTCGTCGAGGCCTTGCGCAAGGGTCAGCCCCTGGCCGAGGCCGACATGCGCGGGACCGACCTCTCGGGGCTCTCCTTCGACAGCGCCGACCTGCGCAACGCCAAGCTGGCGGACGCCAACCTCTCCAACGCGACCTTCCGCGGCGCGAACCTCTCGGGCGCCAGCCTCTGGCACGCCAACCTGAAGGACGCCGTGCTCGACCAGGCGAACCTGGAGGAGGCGGACCTCGACTTCGCCAACCTCGACGGGGTCACGCTGCGCGCGGCCAAGATCAAGAAGGCCATCTTTCCGCTGAAGCGCCTGTCGCTGGACGACCTGCGCGAGGCCGTTCGCAGCGGAAAGCGCCTCCAGATGGAAGGCACGCCGCTGGAAGACGACGAGTAGCGGATGCTGGGCGCCCTCCTCGCCCTCTTCGTCATCTCCGACGAAGAGCTCGTCCGTCGCTTCAAGAGCGGGGACCGGGACGCGTTCTCCGAGCTGGTCAAACGCTACCAGGATCGCGTGTTCACGCTCTGCCTGCGCTGGCTCGGAGATCGCGAGGCCGCCGAGGAGACGGCCCAGGACGTATTTCTGGCCTTATATCGGTCTTTACACGAGTTTCGCGGTGAGTCGCAGCTCTCGACCTGGATCTTCCGCGTCGCGACGAATCACTGCAAGAACCGGCGCATGTACCGGATCCGCCGCGCGCACGACCGCCACGAGCCGCTGGAGGGCCCGGAGAGCGAGGACGCGCCGCCTCGTCAAATTCCTGACGCAGGTCCGGGAACCGACGCGCACCTGCACAGGTCTGAAGCTGAAGAGATCTTGAGCAAGGGCCTCGCCCAGCTCGACGAGACCCATCGCAGCATCCTCGTGCTGCGCGACATCGAGGATCTCTCCTACGAGGAGATCGCCGACATTCTCTCCCTTCCACGGGGTACAGTGAAGAGCAGACTGCACCGGGCGCGCGCCGAATTGGCGCGGGTCCTCGGGCGGTGGCTGAGCCCCGGAGACGTACTCGAGTAGGACCCTGCGACATGGACGCCTTCTTCGCCAAAAACCGCCTCTCGGCCTATCTCGATGGTTCGCTCCCGGAGAGCGAGGCCGCCGAGGTCGAGCAGGCGCTGGCCAGCGATCCAGCGTTGAGAGCGGAATATGACGCGATGAAGCGCGCGGTCGGTCTGCTCAGGGGCGCCGGTCGCGTGAGCGCTCCCCCGGACCTGCACGCCCGCGTCATGGCCCGCGTCGCCCGCGAGCCGATGCCGGTCGGGCGGCTCCACTGGCTGCGCCGCCCCTTCGAGCGGGTCCCGATGGAGGGTCTGGCGCTCGCCGCCGCCGCGCTGCTGGTCGTCCTCGCCATCCAGTGGAAGCCCGACCGACCGGCCGTGCAGCCACCCGAGGCCGAGCCCGTCGCCGCCACGCAGGCCAAGGACGCCCCGGACCCCGCGACCGCGCAGCCCACGCCCGCGAGCCCCCAGCAGAAGCCGCTCTCCCTGGGCACCGCCCTCCCCGTGAGCCCAGCCAGCAAGCTCGCGCCGAGCACGAACGCCACGCCCACCACCAGCCCCACGGCCGCCCCCGACGAGCCCTATGTGCCGGAGTGGGAGAAGGCCGACACGACCACCAGCCAGGCCCCGGACATGGCCGAGGGCTCCGTCGGGCTGGACGAGGCGCTGACGCGCGGGGTCGAGCAGCGGACGGCGCTCTACTACCGCCTGACGACCGTGGACGCGGAGGCGCTGGAGACCCTGGCCGGCATCGCCGAGCGGGCCGGCGGGCGCCTCGTGGACGGCCAGGGCCAGCCCGCGCGCGCTGGCACGCTGACGATGGAGGACAACTTCACCTCGGTCTCCATCGTGGTGCCGCCGGGCAGCCTGGGCGAGGTCACCGGCGCGCTGCGACAGCTCGGCGCCCAGGGCAACACGCCGCCCGCCTCGGGGCCCCTGCACCCGGCCGACCAGGTCATCCTGGTGCTCGAGGTCCTCTACAAGCCCTGAGCGACGGGCGGGCGCGACCGGGGTGACGGCGGTCGGCGTCCGTCGACCACCGTCACCCCGCCGCGCTCGTCCGCACGAACGCCAGGAGTTTCGTGGCACGCAGCTTGCATGCCGGTCTCGGCAAGGAGATCTCATGCGACCACGCGAGCGCTACGCGCTGTTCGGCCCCGAAGAGTCCACGGACGCGGACCTGCTGGCCCTGATCATCGGGGTGGGGGCTGGGGGCCGGTCAACCCACGAGCTGGCGGCCAGCCTGCTGGAGCGCTTCGGCAGCCTCGCGGGCGTCGCGCAGGCCCCGGTGGAGGCGCTGCGCCGTGTATGCGGCGTAGGTCCCGCCCGAGCCGTCCGGCTCCACGCCGCGCTGCACGCCGGCCGGAGGGCCGCGCAGGGGGTGCGCGCCGCCATCCCGAACGTGCGCACCCCGGAGAGCGCCTGGGCGCTCCTGCGGCCCGGCCTGGAGGACAAGATGCAGGAGGAGCTGCACGCGCTGTACATGGACCGGCGCGGCCAGGTGCTCTGGCTCTGCCCGCTCACCCGCGGAAACGACCACGCCACCCTGGTCGAGCCGCGCCAGGTGCTGCGCCCGGCGGTCCAGTGCGGGGCCAGCTCCGTGATCATCGCCCACAACCACCCGAGCGGCGACCCCACGCCCTCTCAGGAGGACATCGCCGTCACGCGCCGGCTGGTCTCCGCCGGGAAGATCGTCGGCGTCGACATCGTGGACCACCTGATCATCGGCCAGGGTTGCTTCACTTCCCTGAAGGTGGACGGCTTCATCGCCGACCGCTGAGCGGACCTCCGCGGGCGCGTCGGTGGATACTTCGGGCGCAGGAGGTGGGTGTGGCCGTGCTGCTCTTCGCGCCGGACTCCTATGGCGGGTTCCTCTCCGCGCCGGCGGCCTGCGCCGTGCTGCAGCGGCGCCTCGGCTGGGGCTCGGATCGGCTCCTGCTCCACCCGATGGCGGACGGGGGCGAGGGGCTGCTGCTCGCCCTGGCCTGGCACCGACCGCTGCGCCTGCGCTCCCACCAGGTGATGGGGCCCTACGGCGAGGCGGCGGTGGCCGAGTGGGGCTGGACCGAGGGGCTGGTCGTGCTCGAGGCGGCGCAGGCGGTGGGGCTGAACCTGACCGGGCTGCGCGCGCCCCTACAGGCCACCACGGCGGGGCTGGGCGAGCTGATCCGCAGGGTCGCCCAGGAGACCGAGGACCCGCTGTGGATCGGGCTCGGCGGCAGCGCGACGATCGACGGCGGGATCGGCGCCGCGGCGGCGCTGGGGCTGACCGTGGAGGACGCCCAGGGCCGCGCCCTGCCAGGCCCGCTGATCGCGGCGGACCTCGCGCGCGCCCATCGCCTGCGGGGGGATCGACCGCTGGCCGGGCGCCGCCTCCGCCTGGGCGCGGATGTCCGCACGCCGCTCCTGGAGGCGCCGGCGCGCTTCGGCCCGCAGAAGGGCCTGCGCCCCGAAGAGGCCGCCCCGCTGGCGGACTTTCTCGGCCGCTGGGCCGACCTGCTGGACGACTGGCGCGCCGAGCAGGGCCTGGACGCGCTCCCTCGCGAGCAGCTGGGCGGCGGAGCGGCGGGCGGGCTCGGCTACGGGCTCTCCGCCGTGCTCGACGCGCAGGTCGAGCTGGGCAGCCAGGTCTTCGCCGAGGTGACCGGCCTGGACCAGGCGCTGGCGCAGGCGGATCTGGTCGTGCTGGGCGAGGGCCGGCTGGATCCGAGCACCTTCGAGGGCAAGGTGGGCGGCGAGGTCCTCGGGCGGGCGCGGGCGCGGGGGCTGCCCGTGGCGGCCCTGGTGGGCAGCGTGCGCGGCGCGCCGGGCGCCCCAAGAGGGCCGGATCGGGTGTTCATGGCGGGCGAGAGCCCGTCCCGCGCGGCCGCCTTCGTCGTGGCGATCGACGCGCTGGGCGCCTGGTTCGCGGCCCGCTGAGCCCGGGGCGCGCTCAGGGCTGAAGGATGCGCGGGGGGCGCGCCTGCGGGCGCCCGGTCTCCCCCTCGATGCGCACCCCGAGCGTGTTCACGCCCTCCGGCTTCCCGACGACGATGATCACGTCGTGCGGGTGCAGCACGTCGTCGGCTCCGGGGACGGCGACGAAGGTGCCGTCGGCGCGGCGGATCGCCACGACGCTGACGTTGTGGAGCTCGCGGATGCGCAGCTCCCGACAGCTCTTGCCGGCGACGTCGCTGTCCTGGGGCACGAGGAATTCTTCGAGGATGATGTCCTCGTGGGCCGAGAGCGTGGCGAGGTCCAGGAAATGGGAGGCGTTCGGGCGCAGCAGCCCGTGCGCCATCCGCCATCCGCCGATGCCGTAGGGGCTCACGACCGCGTCCGCGCCGGCGCGCCGCGCCTTGGACAGCTCCGCCGTCGTCTCCGCCCGCGTCACGATGTAGGCCTTCGGGTTGAGCTGGCGCGCGGAGAGGGTGGCGAAGATGGACTCCGCGCCCATTCCCGCGGCGACGGCGACGCCGCGCGCCCGCAGGATCCCCGCCGCGCGCAGGACCTCGTCATCGGCGCCGTCGCCCGGGATCACCGGCACCTGAAGGTGCTGCTCGGCCTCGGAGATCTTGGCTGGATCGCGCTCGACCACACAGAAGGGCATGCCGGAGTCGCGAAGCTCCATCGCCACGGCGCGCCCCAGCCGACCGTAGCCGATGACGATGAAGTGGTTGTTCAGCTTCTCCATCTGACGGCGCCTCCTGCCCCTGCGAAGCTGCACGATGATGTCGCCCTCGATGAGGGCGCGCGTGAACGCCGAGATCGCGTAGGCGCCTACGCTGACGCCCCCGACGATCAGCCCCATGGTGAACAGCCGCCCCTCGGGCGAGAGCGGGTGGATCTCCCCGAAGCCGATGGTGGTCAGCGTGATCATGACCATCCAGGCCGAGTCCAGCGCGCTCCAGCCCTCGATGAGCATGTAGCCCACCGTGCCGGTGACGAAGACCAGCAGCAGGGCGCTCAGCGATGTGGCCAGCGGTCGCTGAATCACGGTCCCCCCCCGGGGCCGGGCCTAGTGCCCCTCCGAGACCTCGTTCCGCTTCCAGCTCGGGATCTCGACCTCGACGTCCTCGCTGCCGTCCGGGACACACTGGCAGGCGAGCCGCGAGTCCGGCCCCAGGGCGGGCGCGTAGTCGAGCATGTCCTCCTCCGCCTCGATGGGCAGCGGAGAGGTGGCGTAGCCCCGCTTCACGTAGACGTGGCAGGTCGAGCAGGCGACCACACCGCCGCAGGAGTGGTCGATCTCGACGCCGTGGGCCAGCAGGGTGCCGAGGACGCTGCCGGGCAGGCCGTCGTAGGCGTCGGGAAGACGGGCAGGGTCCACGTCGAAGACCTGACCGGTGTTGCGAAGCGTCAGCTTGTAGCGCTGCTTCGGCGGGGGCGGCATCTCGTCGTCGATGAAGGGGTTCTTGCCCAAGGTGTGCTCCAGAGCCCAGTACTTAGCCCGCCACGATCCGCGCGCCAGGGCTTCGTCACAGAGCCGCGCTCAGGGCCGACCGATGCTGCGGGTCAGCGGCGCCTCGCAGCCCGTGGGGATCTCGCCCGCGGCCACCGGGATCGACCACCCGGCGAGGCGATCGTTGTTCACGGTCGGGGGCCCAAGGACCGCCTCGATGCCGCTCTGCACGGGCTCGACGTAGGCGAGCGGGATTCGCCGCTTCTGCAGCACCACGCCACCGAAGCCGGCGGCGGCGAGGCGAGCGGCCTCGGAGCTGGCGCAGACGTCCTGCGCCGGCGGGGAGCCGGTGGCGATGCTGGTGGCGATGACGCTGTGCCGGTAGGCGGCGGCGCGCGTGGGCGAAGGCGCCTCGCTGGTGGCCCGGCCGTGCTGGAGCTGCCAGAGCAGCGAGAAGTCCTCCCAGACGCCGTACTCGGGGTTCTGGTCGTTGTCGATGGGCAGCTCGAGCAGCGCGCCCTCGGGGAGCTGGTCGAGCAGCGCGCGCTCGTCCGGGGCGAGCGTCACGCTGAACGAGGGCTCCGAGCGCGCGGGCGCCCAGGTGGCGTGGTCCAGCACGATGGCGCCCGCCACCACGCCGATGAAGAGCAGGTGGTGGCGGGGTCGGCGCCGCCCGGTGACGGCCACCCCCCAGGCCGCGGCGACGCCCAGCGGCGCCCCCATCAGACAGGCGATGCGCGGCCAGTTCTGGATGGCGTTGAGCTGGGGGAGCGCGCTCTGCAGCCAGGCCACGGGCGCGTAGCCGCGCCACACCCAGCCGGTCGGTCCCGCGATCATGATCTCCGGCCCCAGCGCGAGCAGCAGCAGCGAGAGCGCGAACAGGACCCAGGGCAGCACGATCCCGCCCCGCCGCCAGATCGCCATCGCCATGAGGATCGGCACGATGGTCCCGGGATAAGGCGCCGCCTCGTTTCCGCCGCCCACCGGGTAGGCGGTCAGCACGCGCAGCAGGTTCTGCAGCGGCATGACCAGGACGACCGGCATGTTCTGGCTGGGATCGAGGCGGGTCAACCACCAGGGGTCCAGCCAGAGCACCGAGCCCAGAAAAGGCAGGGCGAGGAGCACGGAGGGGAGGCCCACCTGCGCCAGTCGGCGCATCCGCTCCCGGCTATCGGCGAGCTGGCGGGAGAAGGCGAGCGCGACCGGGATCTCCAGCAGGGCGACCCAGAGCGCCAGGGTCCAGCCGGAGTGGGCCAGCCCGACCAGGGTGGCGATCGCGCCCCAGGTGTCCTGCCGCCGGCGATCCGGCCCGAGGTGTGCGTGCAGGAAGGCGAGGTGCAGGGGATACCAGGCGCCAGCGAGATACTCGCTGCGGCCGAGCTGGGCGCTGGCCATGAGGTAGGGGGCCGAGGCGCACACGGCCGCGCAGATCACCGCCGCCGCGGGGTCGGGCACCAGCCGCCGCGCCAGCCGCCAGCCGCCGAAGCCCGCCAGCAGCACCGTCACCAGGTGCAGCGCGTTCCAGGCCAGGACCGCCGCCTTGGGCCCGGCGCCGAAGATGGCCCACACCGGAAAGAAGACGACCAGGCTGACCGGGTCCATCAGGTCGGACAGATAACCGACCGGGTGGTTCAGCTCGCCCGTTCGAAAGAAGGGGCCCGACCCGAACAGATGTTCGGATGTGACCCAGAGCCCCCAGAGGTGAGCGGGAGCCTCAGAGACGCGATCTCCGAAGGCTCGACCGATCGGATCGGACAATATGGCTCGTAGAAAGAGGACGGCAGCGAAGAGCGTCGCTCCCGCTGCGATCTTGCGAGCCCATCCGAGGTGTTCTCCGGTGGTCTGCGCCGGCGGAGGCGTCCTCCCGGTCACGTCCGGTCCTCGGGTTGTTGGCACGGGCGGAGGGACTTGAACCCCCAACCACCTGATTTGGAATCAGGGACTCTACCATTGAGCTACGCCCGTAGCGCCCAGAAGACTATGACGTCAGACCCGGCTCGTCAACCCTTCCGGCAGACTAGGGCTGCGGACGCTTGCTCTCCATGTACGCGATGAGATCCACCACGTCCTGCTCCGTCAGCGCGGGGAAGCCCATCATCGCGGTGCCCGGCGCGCCGGTGCGGATGGCGGTGCGCATGCGCTCCGGCGTCATGCCCTCCCAGAAGGC
>CAZKWG010000152.1:9390-12485 GCA_964556105.1 uncultured Enterobacterales bacterium
GGCGACGAAGGAGCGCGGTGGAGGCTTGAGCGCGCGCGCGGCAGGACCGTCACCGGCGCCGTCCTTGCCGTGGCAGGCCATGCAGTTGGCCATGTAGACGGTGCCGCCGCGCGCCGCGTCACCCGTGGGGGCCGCGAAGGCCACGCCGATCAGGCCGGTGAAGAGCAGGAGCGTACGCATGGTCACCTCGGTGCGGGGCGGGGCGGGGGGAGTCCCGCTGAGCTTCGATAGCGCCAGGAGGGTCCTGACGCAACCTGCCCTCAGAACACGCGCCCTCCCCCGCCTCGTCCCTGCGGAGGGCGTCGCTCAGCCCGGGCCGCCGCCGCCCGCCTCCACGTCCTCCGGCTCGTCTTCGGTCTCGGCGGCCTTCTGGGGCTTGTCGTCGGCCGGATCGTGCGGCTTCTCCGGGTCGAGGGTGGCCAGCCAGATCAGGATGCGCCGCGCGTCGTGGCGGTCCATCACCTGGGCGTAGGCGGGCATGTCCCCCTTGCCCTCGAGGATGAGCTCGACCAGGGCGTCGTAGCGCTCCTTCTCGTAGCGGCCAGCCAGCGGGGGCGAGACCGTGGGCAGGAGCGCGGCCATGGGGCCGTTGCCCTCTCCGGTCCAGCCGTGGCAGGACCAGCAATTCTCGCGGTAGAGCGTGCGGCCGCGCTCGGGATCGGGGGGGCGCTTCGTAGGGACGGCCGCGACCGCGACGCCGCCGAGCAGAACCAGCGCCAGCAGCGCGCGCGCCACACTCACCTGCCCTGCGCCTCGGCCCGCCATTCGCTCCTCCACGCGCACTGCCGAAGACTATCCCAAAACGACGACGCCCGGAGAGGGTTGCTCTCCGGGCGTCTGTACTTCGACTACTTTGAAATGGCGGGGTGGACGGGGCTCGAACCCGCGACCTCCAACGTGACAGGCTGGCGTTCTAACCGGCTGAACTACCACCCCAGAACCTGACTCTCTCTTAACTCATACGAGATGGTGGGCGGAACAGGGTTCGAACCTGCGACCCGTAGCTTGTAAGGCTACTGCTCTCCCGACTGAGCTATCCGCCCGGATTTACGCCCGGACGGCCACCCGATTCAACCTGCTGGAGAACCCTGCTGGCCGTCCCGGGAAGCGCCCTATGTTTAACGGGTCTATCAGACCTGTCAAGGGCAACTCTCAATGCTCCGCAGGAGAAGGTTCTACCGTGAGCAGATCCTCCACGCCGCGCTCGGCGGGAGGCTCGAAGACCTTGCGGCTCTCCCAGCGGAGCGCCCGCTCGAGCACCTCGTCCATGTGGTGGACGAGGACGATCTCCAGCGCGTCCCGGACGGGTCCAGGGATGTCCTGAAGGTCCTTGGCGTTCTGGGCGGGGACGATGACCGTGGTGGCGCCGCTGCGATGGGCGGCGAGGGTCTTCTCCTTCAGGCCGCCGATGGGCAGCACGCGCCCGCGCAGCGAGACCTCGCCGGTCATCGCGATCTCGCGGCGCACCGGGGTGCCGGTGAGCGCGCTGGCCATCGAGGTCGCCATGGCGATGCCCGCGGAGGGGCCATCGGTCTTCAGGCTGTTCCCCGGATAATGGATATGGAAGTCGTACTTCTCGTGAAAGTCGCGCTCGAGCCCGAGCGTGTCCGCCCGCGAGCGCACGTACGAGAAGGCCGCCGTGGCGCTCTCCTTGAGCCAGTCGCCGAGCAGCCCGGTCAGGATGAGCTTGCCCTTGCCGGCGACGACGGCCACCTCGATGTCCAGGACCTCCCCGCCCCAGGGGGTGACCGCCAGACCGCGCACCAGGCCGACCTGATCGCCCTCCTCGCTGGGCGCGCGCTGGAAGCGCGGCACCCCGAGCAGCTGCCCGACGTTCTCGCTGGTCACCCGCACCGAGACGTCCTTGCCCTTCCAGACCACGCGCCGGGCCACCTTGCGGCAGACGCTGGCCAGCTCGCGCTCCAGGTTGCGCACGCCGGACTCGCGCGTGTAGTCGTGGACGATGCGCTCGACCGCCTGGCGGGTGATCGAGACGTTCTCGGGCGTCAGCCCGGCGTTGGCGATGGTGCGCGGGATGAGGTGCCGCCGCGCGATGGCCAGCTTCTCCCGCTCGGTGTAGCCGGGGAGCCGGATGATCTCCAGGCGGTCCTGCAGCGGCTCGGGGATGCCCTGCAGGCTGTTCGCCGTGCAGAGGAACATCACGCGGGAGAGGTCGTAGTCCAGGTCGAGGTAGTGGTCCACGAAGGCGTGGTTCTGCTCCGGGTCGAGCACCTCCAGCAGCGCCGCGGAGGGATCACCCCGGAAGTCCGTGGACATCTTGTCGATCTCGTCCAGCAGGAAGACGGGGTTTCCGGTGCCCGCCTTCTTCAACGACTGGATGATCTTGCCGGGCAGGGCGCCGATATAGGTGCGGCGGTGCCCGCGGATCTCCGCCTCGTCGCGCACGCCGCCCAGGGCCTGCCGGACGAAGGCGCGACCGGTGCAGCGGGCGATGGAGCGGGCCAGCGAGGTCTTCCCGACGCCGGGCGGTCCGACGAAGCAGAGGATGGGGCCCTGATTCCGCTCGACGAGGCGGCTGACGGCGAGGTGCTCGAGGATGCGCTCCTTGATCGGCCGCAGCCCGTAGTGATCCTCGTTCAGCACCTGGCGCCCATTGGCAATGTCGAGGTTGTCCTCGCTCATCTTGTTCCAGGGTAATTCGCATAGCCAGTCTAAGTAGGTTTTGATGACCGAAAATTCGGCGGCTTGGGGCGGCATCTTTTCCAGACGGCCAAGTTCGCGCAGGGCTTCTTTGCGTGCCTCTTCGCTCAGGCCGGCGGCCTCGATCTTTTTGCGATACTCCTGAATCTCAGCTTCGGTTTCGTCGCTTTCGCCCAACTCTTCGCGGATGGCTTTGAGTTGTTCGCGCAAGATATATTCGCGCTGCGAACTTTCCAGCCCAGCTTTGGCCTGTTCACGCACTTGCGACTGCACTTGCGCATAGGCCACCCGTTGACGGAAAAAGTCGCGCACCAGCACAAGCCGCTTTTTGACATCATAGGCGTTGAGCAGTTCAAGGCGTTGTTCGTAGGTGTACTCTGGCGCGTAGGCGCTGTTGTCGGCCAGATGACCAGGCGCACGGATGGAGCGCACAA
>CAZKWG010000153.1:0-12441 GCA_964556105.1 uncultured Enterobacterales bacterium
ACTCTCAATGATTGGTTTGTTGGTCAGCTTTGTAGGTTGGGCCACGGCCGGGGGATATCGGGGACCGCCCATTCTAGAGAAGACCCTGATAGGTTGGGTGAAGCTGGCCTACACCGACGACAAACGACCCGCGGGCTCGGTGATCTCCCTCCAGACGATGAATTCGTTGGAGTTCGACGGGATCGTCTTCGGCGAGCAGGCCGACAACCGCTGGCAGGTCGGGAGCGGCGCTTTCCGCCGCACCAGGACGCTCGAGGGAAATCCAGAGGAGTCGGCCTGGTACGATCTGATTCAGGTCGCGATCACCTACAAGGACCTGGGCAACAACCGCTCCCAGATTACGTTCTATCGGAACGGCGTGCAGCTCAAGCCATACGAGGCCGGGCCGCTGATCCCCTGGATGGCAGGGGCCTGTCAGGTCGTGTTCGGAGGGCGACATCGGCTCTTCGACAAGTGGGAGGTCATCGGCTATCTCCGCGGCGCGATCATCGCCGCCGAGGTCCACGACCGGGTCCTCAGCGCAGAGGAGATCCAACGGATCAAGCCGCCGAGCATCGACCTGCCTGCCGCCGGCCCGACCTTCGCGCTGCTGATCGGCGTCTCGGACTACCTCGTCCTCGATCAGTCCAAGAAGGCCGCGCTCGGGACCTCCAACCTGCGCGGCGCGCTGAACGACCTTCGCGCGATGGCCACGCTGGTGCGGCTGATGGGCGTGCCCGCGGCCAACATGCAGGTGCTCTCCGCGCCAGGCTTGGACGCCAACGACTTCGACGCGATCGTGCTGGGGCGTGAGAAGCCCGTGAACATGAACATGATGGACGCCTCGATGGGCTACGCCACGCGAGACGGCATCCTGGCCGGGCTGGCCTGGCTGCGGCAGCAGCTGATGGAGAACGCCAACGCGCAGGGGATCATCTACTTCGCGGGCCACAGCATCGTCACCACGCACGGACACCCAGCCCTCTGCCCGCTGGACACCCGCCTTCTGAAGGGCGCGGCGCCCTCCGCGCCGCCACCGCTCGTCCCGACCCTGCAGCGCGCCCGGATCGCCCAGGGCCTGGAGTCGCTGCTCCAGGACTCGCGACCGGATCGGATCGCCAGCACGTTCACCGCCCTCTTCGACACGGCTGGGAGGTGCAACCTGCTCGAGCTGCGCCCGACGATGACGAAGGCTGGCGTAGACCTGAGCACCGACGCGTCACGCGAGCGCCTGCGGGCCTTCATGCGGGTGTGCGGTGACGCGAAGATGGACGTCAACCTCAGAGCGGTTCGGGCCGCGGGCTTCGCGGCCGAGGCGGTGCGCGAGGTCCTGCACGAGGACCCCTTCCAGGCCGACGCCGAGCTGAGCGAGCTCATCTCTTTTCCCTACGCCTTCGTCAGCGCCTTCCACGCGCTGCCCGAGGATCGTGCGCTGACGGTCGTGTTGGAGACCTGCCTGCAGGAGGCCCCCGGGCGGCACCTCGCGCCCGAGTACAAGACGAGCGGCGTCCCGCTGATCCATCCCAACGCCGTCGTCCTCGCCTCCTGCGGCATCGATCAGAGCTCCGCCGCAGGGGTCTTCAACAACGAGTGGCACGGCGCGTTCACCTGGGCGATGACCTCGATCCTGAGCCAGCGCTCCGTCTTCGTCACGCCCTTCGGGCGCTGCTTCCATCAGACCTATCGAGAGCTCCAACAGGACGTGACGAAGCTGTTGAGCGCCCTCGGCTTCAAGGCGCAGAAGCCTGAGCTCTGGGGCCACGCCTGGAGCGCGAGATGGCCCATCTTCGGGCGCGCGGGGTGGGACGATCCGAGCGTGCGCATCGACGAGCTCGAGCCCATCCACATCGATGAGGAGATTCATGGCGACTCGACCGGTCACCTGTGGGAGCTGATCCTGGACGCCAGTCCGAACACCCATCTTGGCTATCTGTTGATCACCAACGCGGGCTTCACCGCGAGCAACAACACGACCTGGGCGAGCAACACGGACTACTGGATCCTCACCGGCTCGAGCTTCCCGACCGAGACCTTCCGGATGAGGCGGCCGGCGGGCCTGCCCGACCCGGTGCCCGAGACGTTGAAAGGGCTGGTCGAGCACTTCAACCTGTCTCCCAACGGCGCCAACACTGTGGTGCGCACATCCAAGTCCTTCCAAGGCAACGCGACGCAGAGCTTCAGCTCGGTGTCCGGCTACTTCTGCATGAAGTACAGCCCCGACGGCAGCGCCCCGGTCTTGAAGGGCTACATGAAGACGCCGAGCGTCACCACCTCGCCGATCAACTGGTACCGCGACCAGTTCATGACGGGCTCGAAGCTGGCCTTCGTGGCGAGCGCGGGCAACCCCATGATGGCCAGCGCCGAGTATGTGCTGTTCGAGAAGAAGGCGGGGCCCGACACCTTGAGCTGCTACGGCGACATGCTCCAGGACTGAGCCTCCGGGACGGAGCCACCCACGCTGGCGCGCTCACCCGATCGAGCGCGCCAGCCGAAACCCAACATAGTTGAAGCGCCCATCGGGCGGACAGGCCAGGCGGGTGGCGGGTCGCACCAGGGAGCGCCCGCTGGCCGCCGCGCCGCCGCGCACGGATCGCCAGCCCTCGGCCTCCAGCGAGAAGCCGCGCAGATCCAGCCTGCCGCTCGACAGGTCTGACCCATGCCGTTCATACCGATCCATGCACCAGTCCCGCACGTTGCCTACGAGTCCCCGCACGCCGTAGGGGCTCTCGTCGAGCGGCCAACGATCCACCGGGCCCGGGCGAGCCCGCATCGGGAAGGCGTCCACGACGCAGGCCCACGTCGGCTCGAGAACGTCTCCCCATGGGAAAAAGCGCCTGTCGACGCCGCGCGCGGCCTTCTCCCACTCGAGCGAGTGCGGCAGGCGCCAGGGCAGCCCGTCCGAGGCTCCGCGCCAGCGCGCGTAGGCGAGGGCGTCGTGCCAGCTCAGGTGCGTCACCGGGGTGCCCGGCTCGATGGGCTCCAGCGCGTCCTCGGAGCGCCAGAACCGGCCCTGGCTGTCCTGGCGAAGATGGCCCTCGGGGAGCCCCGGCGCGCGCGCCTCGGCCTCCGCGCGTCGGCCCTGGGCGACGAGCGCGTTGAGGAAGGTGAGGTAAGCGTCGATCGTGACGGGATCGCGGTCGATGACGAAGCCGTCCACCCAGAGGCGGCGCGCGGGCAGGCCATCCGCCGCCTCCGGGTCGCCGCCGCTGCCGAAGTGCCCCGCCGGGACGTAGCCGCAGGTGGTCTCGAGCAGGCGGATGGGCAGGCTCTCCGTAGCGCCTGGGGGGACGCCGTCCCAGCGCCCGCCGCGAGGGATCTCGATGGGCACCCGCGCGGCGAGGGCTCCGCACGACAACGAGAGCAGGTAGCTCCCGTGCGGCAACGCGACGTCCCGCAGCGGCGTGCAGCCCAGGGGCATGGGCGCTCCCGGCACCAGGCGCCGCCCCACCAGGACGTAGGGCGCGGCCACGACCTCGGCGCCGGAGGGCTCGCTCAGGAGCGTCAGCCTCCCCTCCCCTATCAAGTAAGACTTGTACTCGCCGCGCTCGTGCGCGCGCAGCAGCAGCTCGAAGCGCGAGGCCGCATGGGGGTCGCGAGCCTGCTCCGCCTCCCGGTGCTGAAGCTGATACCGATCGGCCAGCCGCGCGTGCGCCTCGGGCAGCTCGGGATCCACCCGCAGCGCCGCGTGCAGGGTCTGAACCTGCTGGACCCCGGCCAGCGAGGCCCGCCCCCGCAGCGCCGCGGCCTCGTCCTCCAGGGCCCAGGCGTGCTGCTTGAGCGGCGCGGGATCATAGCTGTGAAGGGGCGCCAGCAGGCGGGCCGCCTGGAGAGCCAGCTCCCCCGCCTGGCTGAGGAGCGCGGACTCCTGAGCAGCGTGCTGGTCGGCCTCAGCCACCAGCTCCAGCGCTCGCTCGCGCCGACGCACCCCGTCCAGCCACGCCGACAGCTCCGCCAGCAGCTCGCCCGCATGCGCGTGGCGGTGCGCTGGATCTGAGGCCATCGCGCGCGTTACGATCCGCCACAACTCCAGATCTACCCTGTGGATGGGTGGTGGCTGCGCGCCCCTCCTGGCCTGCTCCATCACCTCGTGCAGCGGCCCGAGGCGCGGCGGCCGACCGCTCAGGGCCTCGTAGAGCACGCCACCGAGGGTGAACACGTCGCTCGCCGAGCCCGCCGTGGCCGGCTCCCCGCGCGCCAGCTCGGGGGCCACATAGGACGGCGTCCCCAACACCTGCCCACGCGCAGGGAGCCGAGGATCCGGCGCGTCCAGGCCCTCCGCGAGGCTCGCCAGCCCCCAGTCCACGACCCAGACCTCCCCAAAGGCGCCGACCAGCACGTTGTCCGGCTTGAGATCGCGGTGCGTCACCCCGCGGCTGTGGGCATAGGCGACGACCTCGCAGACGCGGCGGACCAGCTCGACCAGACGCCGGACGGGGAGCCCCTCCTGCCCGCGATGCGCCTCGCGGATGAGCTCGGTGAGCGTGCGCCCGCGCACCCGCTGCATCGTGTAGAAGGGACGCCCATCATCCAGCGTGCCGAGATCGAAGACCGGGACAATGCCGGGGTGCTCCAGCTGCGCCGTCGTCCGCGCCTCTCGCCAGAACCGCTCGATCGCCCCCTCGCGCGGCACCCGGTCTTCCCGCAGCTCCTTGCGCGCAAGCTCACGCCCCAGGGCCTGATCATAGACGAGCTGCACCTCGCCCATCGCGCCCCGCCCGAGAACGCCGAGCTGGACAAAACGATCCCCCGAAGCCGGGTCCACCTCCTCCTCGAGAGAGGGCGGGGCCTCTGCGGTCTCAGCGATGACGGGTTCCCTGGGCGCGCGCTGGGCCATGTGCGGGCCATCCTATCACGTGGACATCCGTTGTGCGTCCGGCCACCGCGAAGGCGGGCAATCCAACTCAAGGCAGCGCGCCAGGCCCCTTCGCCTCGACAGCGGCGTCCACCACCGCCGCGTGGAGCGCCGCCGCGAAGGCGTCGAGCGTGGCGGGCTCGTCCCAGCGGGCGACCTCCATCGGATCGACGGCCTGGTGCGTCTCGACGATCACCAGCGGCACGTCTACGCCGCGGAGCATGCGGATACGTTGGCCGGGCTCGTGGCGGTCCAGGAAGACCCCGGCCATCTCCGGATCGGGCGCGTAGAGGCCCACATAGTCTGCGCCGCTGTAGGCGAGGAACCCGGCCTCCGCGAGCCGACGCCCCACCGCGCGCGCCAGGCGCTGGCGAGCCAGGACGCGGCTGGACGCGCCCTCGTCGGAGTACAGGACCGCGAACCCGCTGGCGCCCTCGCCCTGGTAGCAGCCGGTGCTGGGCGAGACCGTCCAGCCGTCGCCCGCCCGCGCGTCGCTGTGCAGGCTGATCACGGCGTCCGCCTTCCAGGCCTCGAAGGCGACGATACGCTCGTCGTAGGTGCGCAACGCCTCGTCAGGCCTCCCCGCGCGCAGCGTGAGGCCCGGCAGCGGTCGCAGCCGCTCGAGCACGGCGTCCTGGGTCCGCCGCGTGAAGTCCGCCTCCCGCTCGCAGCGTACGGACGTGTTCCCGAGGTTCTTTGGCGCGCCGTGCCCGGCGTCGATGACGACGCGCAGGGGTCTGCCCGTCCAGGTGGGCGGTGACGGGAGGACGAGCGGCGCGCCCTCGGCGGGCCAGACGGGAGGAGCGGGGGCGGCCGTGACGGGCGGCGGCGCCTCCTGGGCGGCGGCGACGACGACGGGAGGAGATGGAAGGTCGGCGCAGGCGGCCAGGGCGACGAGGACGAGCAGCATGAGCGTACGGACACCGACGCGGGAGCGCGGTTCGTACAGGGTGCCATGGGCTGAGGCTCTCCGCCACCCGCGCCCCGCCCCTTGTCGCCCGAGGCTCACATCGATATACTTTGTTCATGGCTGCTCACCGACCTAGTTTCACCGCGCTCCGAGACGCCGCGCTGAGCACGCCCGGCGCGCTTCCTGCCCAGACGCGCCAGGCGGCCTTCGAGGGCGGCCCGCTGCCGGAGCCGATGGCGAGCCTCGCCGAGAAGATGCGCACGAACGCCAGCATGATCTCCGATGAGGACGTGCTCGCGCTCAAGGCCGCCGGCCACAGCGACGACGCGATCTTCGAGCTCATCGTAGCCACCGCCGTCGGCGCCGCAGAGAAGCGGCTGAACCACGCCCTCGCCCTCCTGCACGGAGACCGCTCATGAGGTTGGACGCTGTCGATCGTGGTCACCGCCTGCCGCAGAAGCTGAAGCTGACCTTCATCCGCGCCGTCTCGGGCCGCACCCCGCCGGACGTGGTGCGCACCCTGCTCTACCGGCCCGAGCTGTTCGGGGCGCCCTTCAGCGCGCTGTGCCAGGACGTCCTGCGCGGGCCCTCGGACTGGAGCGTGGGCGAGCGCGAGCTCTTCGCCTCGTTCACCTCGCGGGTCAACGACTGCGTGTTTTGAACGCGGGCTCACGGCGCGGTCGCGTCGTCCGAGCTCGGTGAAGCCGCGGTCAGGCAGGCGCTCGAGGACTGGCGCGGCGCGCCCCTCGACCCGAAGGTCAAGGCCATGCTGGGCTTTCTGGAGAAGATGTGCCGGCTTCAGGGCGAGCCCGAGGACATGACCGCCCTGCGCGCGGCGGGGATCTCCGACAAGGCCATCGAGGACGCCATCTACGTCTGCGCGGCCTTCAACGCGATCGTCCGGCTGGCCGACACGCTCGAGTTCGCCATCCCCGACGACGCGGGGTTCCAGGCTTCAGCCCAGAACCTTCTCCGACGCGGCTACAACATCTGAGACGGCCGGGCGCGTAGAGGGTCGACCGGGCGCGGGGGCGTGCTATCCTGATCGACGCTCCTGCACACCCAGGCAGAGCCGTCGACGCCCCCCCAGGTCGTGGAGTCCTTCGTGAACCGCCTCCTCTGTGCTCTGTCTCTGTTCGCGCTGGCCGCCTGCGATCAGGAGGCCGGGATCAAGGTCCTCAACGACGAGCCGACCGCCACGATCATCTCCCATGACGACGGCGCGGAGATCGAGGCCGACGTCCCGTTCACGCTGCTGGGCTCAGTGAGCGACAAGGAGGCGGACGCCGATCTGCTCGAGGTCGCCTGGTTCGCCGACAGCGACGCGCTCTGCCCGGCGCTGGCGCCCGACGAGGACGGCCGGACGAGCTGCGAGGCCACCCTGCCCGAGGGGGAGTACAAGATCACGCTGGAGGTGCGCGATCCGGGCGACAGCACGGCGACGGCGTCGATCACCCTGACGGCGACCACCGAGCCCGTCATCAACACCGCCCCGAGCTGCGCCATCACCGGCCCCGAGGACGGATCCAGCGCCTCGCCCGGCGAGACCGTCACCTTCTCCGCCCTGGTGCAGGACGCGGAGTCGGATCCCAGCGCGCTGACCATCACCTGGGCCAGCGATGTCGACGGCAGCCTGGACAGCTCCATCGCCGATGCCGAGGGCAACGTCAGCTTCACCACGGCCGGGCTCTCGGTCGGCGCCCACCTCGTCACCCTGGTGGTCACCGACCCGGGCGGCGAGCGCTGCACGGACGAGATCAACGTGGGCATCGGCGACGCCCCCGACGTCACCATCGAGGCCCCGCTGGACGGCGAGCGCGTAAACCAGGGCGATCTCGTCACCTTCGTCGGGCTGCTCGCGTCCGACGCCGACCCGGTCGAGACGCTCACCGTGGCCTGGAGCTCGGACCTGGACGGCGAGCTGGACGACAGCCCCGCCACCGCGGACGGGACGACCAGCTTCAGCACCGACGACCTGGGCGCCGGCGAGCACGAGATCACGCTCAGCGCCACCAACGGGAGCGGGGTCACCGGCGCCGACCAGGTCACGCTGACCGTCAACGGCTGGCCCTCGGCCCCGGGGGTCTCCATCTCGCCTGACCCGGCGTCCACCGCCGACGACCTGGTGGCGACCCTGGTGACGCCCAGCGTGGACCCGGAGGGCGCCGCGGTCAACTACACCTATGAGTGGACCCGTAACGGAGAGGTCACAAGCTACACCGGATCGGAGGTGCCCGCCTCGGCCACCGGCGACGAAGAGACCTGGACCGTCACGGTCACGCCCGACGACGGCGAGATCTCCGGGCCCTCGGACTCGGCCAGCGTCACGATCGGCAACTCCGCCCCCGTGCTCAGCGGCGTGACCCTCACGCCGGACCCGGCCTACGAGGGCGACACCTTGACCTGCACGCCCGGCACGGCCACCGACGCCGACGGCGACACGATCTCCTACACCTACGCCTGGGACGTGGACGGCGGGACGCCGGCCGTCACCACCGCCACCCTCTCGTCGGCGTACTTCGAGAAGAGCGACGACGTCACCTGCATCGTCACCGCGTCCGACGGCAGCAGCGCCGACGATCCGGTGGAGTCCAACACGGTCACCATCGAGAACACCCTGCCCGAGGTCTCGGACGTGACGATCTCGCCGGCCAGCCCCAGCGTCGGCGACACGCTGACCTGCGACTACAGCTTCTCGGACGCGGATGGAGACAGCGACCGCTCCACCATCGCCTGGACGATCAACGGCGCCAGCGCGGGCACCGGCAGCACCCTCCCCACCAGCTTCGACGGCGACGACACGATCATCTGCACCGTCACGCCGAACGACGGCGACGGCGCCGGGACCGCCGTGAGCGCCAGCGTCACCGTGGGCAACACCGCCCCCGTCCTGGCCAGCGTCACGCTCTCGCCCAGCACGGCCTATGAGGGCGACACGCTCACCTGCACGCCGGGCACGGCCACCGACGCCGACGGCGACACGGTCAGCTACTCCTACGCCTGGCGGGTGAGCGGCTCGACCATCTCGCGCACCTCCACCACGCTCTCGTCCACCTACTTCTCCAAAGCGGACACCGTCGTCTGCGTCGTGACGCCGACCGACGGGGAGAGCACCGGGTCGGCGGTGACCTCCAACACCGTCACCATCGAGAACACGGCGCCCACCGTCAGCAGCGTGAGCATCTCGCCCAGCAGCCCGACCGCCAGCTCCACCCTCACCTGTAGTTACAGCTACTCGGACGCGGACGGAGACAGCAACGCGAGCACGGTGCTGTGGCGCGTCAACGGGACCAGCGCCGGCACCGGCACCACCCTGTCCAGCGGCTACAGCGGCGGCGACACGGTGAGCTGCACCGTCACGCCCAACGACGGCGAGGACAGCGGCACGGCGGCCAGCGCCAGCGTGTCCATCGCCAACACGGCGCCCACCCTGGCCAGCGCCACGCTCACCCCGACGGCGGCCTATGAGGGGGACACGCTCACCTGCACGCCGGGCGCCTCGTCCGATGTGGACGGGGACACGGTCAGCTACACCTACGCCTGGAGCGTGGGGGGCTCGACCATCAGCCGCACCTCCAGCACGCTCTCGTCCACCTACTTCAACAAGAACCAGGCCGTGTACTGTATGGTCACGCCGACCGACGGCTCGACCTCGGGCGCGGCGGTCACGTCCAACACGGTGACCATCGAGAACAGCCTGCCTGTCGTCGCGGACGTGAACATCACGCCGTCCAGCGCGACGGCCAGCTCCACCCTGACCTGTAGCTGGAGCTTCGACGACGACGACGGCGACGACGACGCCAGCACCGTGCTGTGGAAGGTCAACGGCGTGAGCGCGGGGACCGGCAGGACCCTGTCCGGGGCCTTCGGCGGCGGCGACACGGTGAGCTGCACGGTCACGGCCAATGACGGGGAGGACAGCGGCAGCAGCGACACGGACAGCGTCACCATCTCGAACACGGCGCCGACGCTGGCCAGCGTCTCGCTCACGCCCACCACCGCCTATGAGGCCAGCACGCTGACCTGCACGCCCGGCACGGCCACCGACGCCGACGGCGACACGGTCACCTACACCTACTCCTGGTTGGTGGACGGATCGAGCCCCGGCGTCACCAGCGCCACGCTGTCCGGGACCTCGTTCTCCAAGACAGACGAGGTCCGCTGCTCCGTGACGCCTTCCGACGGCACGATCAGCGGCACCGCCGTGCTGTCCAACACGGTCACCATCGCCAACACGGCGCCCGTCCTCTCGGCGATCACCCTCTCGCCGAGCTCGGCCTACACCAACGACACGCTGAGCATCTCCAGCACCAGCTCGGACGCCGACGGGGACACCGTCAGCCTGACCTACAGCTGGACGGTGGACGGGACCGCGGTGTCCACCAGCTCTACCCTGTCCGGGGCGAGCGCCTTCGGCAAGGGCGACGTGGTCCAGGTGACGGTGACGCCGACGGACGGCACCACCAGCGGATCGGCGCTCACCGCCTCGACGACCATCCTCAACACCAGCCCCGGCGCGCCCACCATCGCGATCACGCCTGATGTCGCCGACGGCGGCGACGACGATCTGGTCTGTTATGTCGAGACCGCCAGCAGCGACGTGGACGGCGACCCCATCACGTACACGATGACCTGGACGGTAGACGGCGTGGCCTACCCGAGCGGCTTCAGCGGGACCTCGGGGCCCGAGACCACCGAGTACACCGACGACACCGTCCCCGCCATCGACACGGACCTGGGAGAGGAATGGATCTGCACCGCCACCCCGAGCGACGGCACGGCCAGCGGCGCGACCGACACCGCCACGGCGACCGCGCTCGTCCTCTACGACGTCGGCTATTACACGTCCGCCGCCGGTCCCGGGTCGGCCGGCGCCAGCTACCTGCTCGGCCCCTCGATCACCGTGAGCAGCGCCACGACGGTCTACAGGCTGGGCGCCTGGCTGGGCACCGCCGGAAACGGGATACGCATGGCGCTGTACACGAACAGCGGGAGCGCGCCGGGGACGCTGGTGGCGTACACGGACACGGCGACCACCGCGCTGGGCGCGAACGAGCTGGACCTGACCACGCCCGTGACGATCTCCGCAGGCACCTACTGGGTCATGGCGGTGTACAGCGCGACCACGTACATCTACTACGGGTCGAGCTCGACGGCGACCATCAAATACAAGGCGGCCAGCTACGCCTCCACGCCGACCTCTTCGTTTGGGACCGCGTCCTCGTACACGGGCTATCCGCCCGCGTACTATCTGGTGGTCGCGGACTAGGATCCAGTCGGACCCGGCGCCCGCGACCACCGGGTCCAACTCAGCTTCGGCTGGGGAAGATCCCCTCCAGCGCGATGATGAAGTTTACGCACTGGTAGGGGTTCTGCACGTCGACCGGATAGTTGTTGCCCGCGGGCGCGACGGCGAGGGGGCTCAGCATCGTGTCGGGCTTCCCAGAGCTGTAGGGCCCGGCGGGCGGCGCGTCGGTGCCATAGGCGCCGAGCACCTGGTTGTCCGGCGTGGAGCTGTCCCCCGGCGCGTTGGAGGCGAGGAGCGCATGCGTGTGGGCCGGGAGGTTCGTCTGCAGCAGCGTGACGCTCGACGAGCCCGCCGCCTGACCGAGCTGCCAGTCACTGTTGTTACCGGAGTGGATGGCGACGCGCCCCACGAGGTTCGGCAGCGCGAACGTCGTGATCCCGTCGCCGCCGTAGGTGGTGCCCAGGATGGAGAACAGCGCCGTGTTGTGGGCGATGCTCATGATCTGGCCGTTGCAGAAGGCCCAGCCCGTGGGGGCGAAGTTGCCCGCGAACATGGTGATCTCGCCGATAAAAGGATCCGAACCCATGATTACGCTCCTGATGGTGTCGAGCCTGAGGATGTGGTGGTGGCGGCAGCGCCGCGGATCATTGTACAGCTCGGCGTCTGCTCACGGTCGGGGTATTAGCCTTCGATGACCCCCGCTCTCCTGATCGCCGCTCCAAGTTCCGGAAGCGGCAAGACCACGATCACCTGCGCCATCGCCGCCGCGCTGCGGCGGCGCGGGCAGGACCTGCGCCTGTTCAAGGCCGGCCCCGACTACCTGGACCCCGGCTGGCACGCCGCCGTCACCGGGCGCCCCGGCCGCAACCTGGACGGCTGGATGACCGGGCACGAGGGCGTGCGCGAGAGCTTCGCCCGGGGGGCGCAGGGCGGCGATCGGGCGCTGATCGAGGGCGTGATGGGCCTCTTCGACGGCCGCGCGCCCACCTCTCTGGAGGGCTCCGGGGCCGAGCTGGCGCTGCTGCTCGGGATCCCGGTGGTGCTGGTCGTGGACGCCAGCGCGATGGCCCGCACCGCCGCCGCGGTGGTGGAGGGCCTGGCCCGCCACGCGCCCGGGGTGGAGGTCGCGGGCGTGATCTTCAACCGCGTGGGCGGCGAGGGCCACGCGCGCCTGCTCGAGGAGGCGATGACCCTGGTGAAGGGGGTCGCGTACCTGGGGGCGACACCAGAGCACGCCCCGATCGCCCTCCCCGAGCGCCACCTGGGGCTGGTCTCCGCGCGCCAGGGCGTGCCGGAGGGATGGGCGGACAGGCTAGCTGATCTAGCCGAGAAGCATCTCCACCTGGACCGGCTCCCCTGGCGCGCCCCGACCTTGCCGCGCCGGCCCTCTCCCCCGCCCGCCCCCGGCCCACGCGCGCGGATCGGCGTCGCTCAGGACGAGGCGTTCCAGTT
>CAZKWG010000154.1:0-12437 GCA_964556105.1 uncultured Enterobacterales bacterium
CCTGGTCATGGCCTTCCA
This sequence comes from uncultured Enterobacterales bacterium, assembly GCA_964556105.1. GTDB lineage: Bacteria > Myxococcota_A > UBA796 > UBA796 > CAZKWG01 > CAZKWG01. The sequence goes on from CAZKWG010000154.1 coordinate 19, forward strand.
CCGCTACCGGAAGCTGGAGACGCGCATCGCCCGCATCTTCAACACCTACGGGCCGCGCATGCGCGCCAACGACGGCCGCGTCATGCCCGCCTTCGTCTCGCAGGCGCTGAACGGCGAGCCGCTGACCGTCTTCGGCGACGGGTCGCAGACCCGCTCCTTCTGCTACGTCACCGATCTGGTGGACGGGCTCATCAAGCTGATGGAGTCCGACCTGACCGAGCCCTGCAACCTGGGCAACCCGCACGAGCTGACCATGCTGCAGCTCGCCGAGTACATCAACGCCGCGCTGGACAACAAGGCGGGCGTCGTCTTCCGCCCCCTGCCCAAGGACGACCCGACGCGCCGTAGGCCGGACATCAGCCGGGCGAAGGCGCGGATCGGCTGGAGCCCGGTGGTGCCCTTCGACCAGGGCGTGGCCGAGACGGTGGCCTGGTTCAAGGACCTCGCGGAGCGCGGCGAGTAGCGGCGCCGCCATGGACCCGACGCGGCTCCTGCTGGACAGCGCGCTGCTGCCGGCGGCCCTCACCCTGGCCGTCCTGGGACTGGCAGCGCTGACGAGGCGGCTCGGCGCGGGCGTCGCGGCCCTGGCGGTGGCGCTGGCAGTGCTGGGAGCGCGGGCGAAGATCGCCGGTGTTCCTGCCTTCCCGGCCACCGACGCGCTGGGCTGGCTGTTCTGGCTGCTCCCGGCCTTCGTCGTCGTGGGCCTCCTGGTCTCGCGGATGGGGCCGCGAGCGCAGCTCCTCCTCTGGATCCTGGCCAGCGCCCTCGCGACGCGCCTGCTGGCGACGGCCCCCGTCCAGCACCAGTGGACCCAGACGCAGACGCTCCTCGCCGTGATCCTCGGCGGTCTATCTGGCGGCGCGCTGATCGTGACCTCCACGGTGGAGGCCGCGCGGGCTCCCCGTCGCATCGTCTGGAGCTGGAGCGTCCTGGCCCTGCTGAGCGCGCTCAGCCTGGGGATGACCGGGAGCGTGCGCCTCGCGCAGCTTGGGCTGGCCCTGGCCTGTTCGCTCGCCTGCCTCGGCCTGCTCACCCTGCGCCGACCCGCGATCGGGGCAGCGGGCGCCGCGCCGCCCCTGGTCCTCACCCTCGGCGCGCTGCTCTTCTCCGGCGTGATGTTCAGCGCGACCCCGGCCCTGACCGGGCTGGCCCTCGCCCTGGCGCCGCTCGCGCTGAGCCTGGAGCGACGCCGCCCCTGGCTGGGCGTCGGCGTGGGCCTTGTGTTGGGTGGAGTCGGCCTGAGCTGGGCCTTCGCCTGCTCCGGCATCTTGGATGGGCCGCTGCCGGTCTGACCCAACACAAGCCGCCGATCCTCACAGCGTGAAGCCTACCCCCGCCTTGAAGGCCAGGAGCTGCCCGACCCCGAGCGGCTCGTCGGGGACGGTCGTCAAGCTCCCCGCCCCCTCGGCGATCGCCTGCGGCAGCAGCACCAGCGTCCAGGGGACCTCGACGAAGCCGCGCGCGCGCTTCCCGGCGTCCAAGGCCAGCCCGAGCCCCAGCGTGGGCCCCAGCGCCACGCCGCCGGGCAGGCCCAGATAGTCCACCCCGCCCACCTCGCTCTCGGCGTAGCCAGGGAAGAAGCGCAGGTTCAGCGCGGCCAGCGCGTAGGGTTTGAAGGGGCCGGAGGCGATGGGCAGGAAGCGCACCCCGGGCTCGACCAGCGCCAGCATGGAGCGACCCGGGATGAAGACGACGCGCTCGCTCTCCGTGCGCACGCCGTCCTCGGTCACCTCGTAGCCGACCACCTGCTCCTGGTGCGAGAGCTGCAGCCCGACCGAGATCGTCGCCTCCGCCCAGGCGATGGGCGCGTAGGCCAGGGTGAGGCCGCCCGTGGGGCCGCTGCCGTTGCGCATCGTGCTGTACTGGTAGAGGCCGCTCTGCTCGCGGGCGCCGCCGTCGTCGGAGAAGGCGACGCGGGTGCTGTAGTAGCGGTCCAGATCGCCGAACGCGCCTCCACCCCAGAATTCCAGGCTGATCTCGCCGGTTCGCACGCGCGCCTGCGCGCGGAAGCGCTCCACGTCCAGCCCGCTGGCCTCGTAGAGCGCCTGGTCCCAGGGGGGCAGGCCGAGGTCCACCTGGGCTTGTGGTTCCGGCTCCGGCTCGAGGGGCCCGATGATCACGACGCGCTGCGGAGCGACGACCACGGGCGGCAGGGGCTGGGTGGCGACGGGCGCGGGGGCCCGGTGCTGCGGCGCGGGCGGAGGAACGTTGCGCAGCAGCGCGGCGGCGCGCTCGGCCACCTGCTGTCCCAGCGCCGCCTCTCCACCGGCCTCGAGGGTCAGGGTCAGCTCGTCCAGGGGGCGGTTCTGGTTCCAGGCGTAGATGCGCACCTGGACGACGGTGCCCTCCGGCTGGGCGCCCACCAGGCCGACGATGGCCATGCGCGCCTCGGGAAAGCGCGACCAGAGGTTGCCCGGACAGGCCAGGTTCTCCGCGCAGCCGATGGCGCCCACGCTGGCGCGCGCGACGAGCAGCTCGGGATCGGCGAGGTCAAAGCCCGCGTTATAGCCGGCTTGCACCACGGCCGCGGTCAGGGTCTCCGCTGCCGGCAGGTCACCGACGATGGCCGGCGTGAATTCCGGGACCAGCACGTCCAGGGCGAGCGCGTTCCCGAAGAGCAGCAGCGCGAGGGTCATGCGGCCATTCTACCCTTCGCGGCGCGCGCCAGGGGCCCAGTCGCTCGCGGGGGCGTTGCGCGCCTCCAAGAAGCGGGCCAGCTTGTGGAAGTCGCTGCCCGTCTTGATGTAGCGCACCTCCGTGCGCAGCGTGGCCTGGTGAATGAGCGCGTGGAAGGGCACGAAGTGCAGGTCGAGCTGGCCCGAGACGCTGATCAGGTGCCCGTCCAGCCCCTCCACGCACAGCGCGCGCCAGGCGCCGATGCCGAGCTGACTGCCCAGCATGACGTCGAAGGCGTGCGGGGGCGCGCAGCGCGACTCGTAGCCCAGCTGCACGCCGGTCAGCTTCTTGCGCCGCCCGGTGCGCGCCAGGTAGCGCTCGGAGATCAGGCGGGCCATGAGCTTGCCCAGATCCACCTTGCCCAGCGAGATGTGGCCGTGATCGTCGCGCCCCACGTCGCCCAGGAGCTGCTCGGGCATGAGCTCGGCCAGCCCCTCGGCCAGCACGACCACGCCGTGGTGTTTGTCGTTCAGGCGCTCGCGGCTCAGGATCGTGTCCAGCACACGATCGGCCAGCGCGATCGGGTCGAGGTGGCGCTCGGCCCCCTCCCCCCGCATCAGGCTCTCGTCAATGTCCTCGCCCGCGATGACCAGATCGGCCTCGCCCGCGATGGCCACCCCATACGAGAGCCAGCCCGCCTTGCGCCCCATCGTCTCGACGATGAACCAGGAGGCGCTGGCGCTGGCGTCCGCGGCCAGGTTCTCCACCTCCTTGGCCATCACGTCCACGGCGGTGAAGAAGCCGAAGGTAAAGTCGATGCCGTGGTAGTCATTGTCGATGGTCTTCGGGACGTGGACGACGCGCACGCGCGGCGCCTCGGGCGGCAGGGTCTTCTGCCAGGCGTGCAGCAGGTTGGCCGTCTTCAGCGTGTCGTCGCCGCCGATCGAGATGAGCGCGTCCACCTCGAGATCGACCAGCGCGGCGTAGACGTTGCGCAGCCGCGCCGTCTTCTCCGGGTTCAGCAGGTCATCGGGGGTCTCGATGCCCTTGCCCGGGTTGGCGCGGCTGGTGCCGATGAGGATGCCGCGCGTGTTGCGCAGCCCGCGCAGGTCGCGCTCCTCGAAGACGCGGAAGTGTTTGTCCGGGACCAGGCGGTTCTTCGTCGGGTGGTACTCCTGGAGGTTGGAGTACCCGTGGAAGAAGCCCAGCACGGAGTGCCCGTGGTCGAGGAGCGAGATGCCCGCCGCGGCGATCACGGCGTTGGCCGCGGGGGCAGGGCCGCCCGCGAAGATGATTCCGACGCGACGAGGGGGGTTCATCAGACGACAGCGCTCCTCGACACGAGGGATATCCCGCTCGTGCCGAGGATGCCTGGATCGAAGCCTACCAGCCCGTGCCGAGGATGAGGTAGGCCGCGCCGGCGTTCGCGCCGCCCGTGGGCTCCGAGATGGCGCCGACGAGCAGATCGCCGAGCCCGTCGCCGTTGACGTCGCCGCCGTCGGCCACGGTCGTGCCCGCCTTGTCGTTCGCCGCCTCGCCGATGAAGCGACCGTCCGCCGCGGACAGGCTGATCGAGCCCGCGGGCGCGCCGTAGATCACGTAGGCCACGCCCGCCAGCGAGCCGCCCGTGTCGTCGCCGTAGGCGCCGATCAGCACCTCGTCGCGCCCGTCCCCGTTGGCGTCCTGGACCAGGCTGGCGCGCACGCCCGAGTGGTCACCCGCCGCGACGCCGGTGAACTTGACGTCGGCGGCGCTCAGGTTGGCGCTGCCGGTCACCGGACCATAGAGCAGGTAGGTCGCGCCGTTACGGCTGCCGATGCTGTTCTCGTACACCGCAGAGACCAGCACGTCGTCGTAGCCGTCGCCGTCCACGTCGCCGTTGTTCTCCACCGTGTAGCCCGCCTGATCGCCGGCGGTCTCGCCCGTCAGCACCGCGTCGGCGTCGCTCAGGGTCAGCGTGCCGGAGGGCGCCCCGTAGACCAGGTAGGCGCGCCCAGAGTCCGCCGTCGTGCCGTCCCCATCGCTCAGGTAGGCGCCGACCAGCACGTCGGCGAGCCCGTCCGCGTCCACGTCCCCGTCGGAGGCCACCCAGCGACCGGAGCGATCGTCCGCCGCCTCGCCGTAGAAGACGACGTCTGCGGCCGACAGCGAGCTGCTCCCCGTGACGGGCCCGTAGCTGATGTAGGTGGCGCCCGCCTCGGTAGCCGAGGAGGAGTTGCCGTAGGCGCCGGTGACGATGTCCGTGTTCCCGTCGCCGTCGATGTCGCTCCAGCCGGAGACCACGAAGCCCGCCACGTTGGTCGCGCCCACGCCCGTCAGCTTCGCGTCCGCGCTCGCCAGCCCGAGCGCGCCCGAGAGCGGGCCGCTGACCAGATAGACGGCGCCTGCGCCGGTGCCGCCCGTGGCCTCGTCGCGCGCGCCCACCAGGATGTCGTCGTAACCGTCGTTGTCCTGGTCGCCCGCGCCGTGGAGCGCGTAGCCGGCCTGATCACCGGCGACCTCGCCCGTCAGCGTGGCGTCTGCCCCGGTCGAGAGCGCCGTGGTGCCCGTCGTCGGGCCGTAGACCACGTAGGCCGCGCCCGCCGAGGTGCCGGCGCTCTCCAGCGCCGTCGATGGAGCGCCAACGCCGATATCACCGTAGCCGTCGCCGTTGAGGTCCCCGAGGCTCGCCAGACCGCGGCTCGCGTCGGTGGTGGTGGCGTCGCCCGTGAACTTCGCGTCGGCGTCGGTCAGCTCGTTGTCGCCCGCCACGCTGCACTCCAGCGCCGAGTCGTCGCAGTTGTTGTCCACGTCGTCCGCGCAGACCTCCTCGGCGCCCGGGCTGACGTCCGCGTCGAGATCGTCGCAGTCGGTCGCGTCGGCGGTGAAGTAGGTGGGGGCGTCGCAGGCGACCACCGTGATCTTCGTCGCGCCGTAGCCGTCCTCGTCGTAGTCCAGGTACCAGGTGCTGGCGTCGCTGGCGTAGTCGTCGACGCGGCCGTTGCAGTCGTCATCGACGTCGTTGCAGGTCTCTTCGCCGCCCGGGAAGGCTGTGGCCTGCGCGTCGTCGCAGTCGTCGTCGTTGGCCACGAAGCCTTCCGGCAGATCGCAGGCCACGGCGCTCGTGGCGGCGTCACCGAAGCCGTCCACGTCGGCGTCCGCGTACCAGGTGCTCGCGTCCGCGGCGTCCTCGTCCGTCTCGCCGTCGCAGTCGTTGTCGCCGCCGTCGCAGACCTCGTCCCCGCCCGGGAAGGTGTTGGCGTCGCGATCATCGCAGTCTTCGGCGTTATCGACGTACCAGGTCTCGTTGGGGTTCGAGCAGGCCAGCTCCTGAATCAGGGTGCCGCCGTAGCCGTCGAGATCGTAGTCCAGCGACCAGGTGCTCGCGTCGGTCGCGTCATTATCGACCAGATTGTCGCAGTTGTCGTCCACGTCGTTGCAGGTCTCGGTGGCGCCCGGGTTCACGCTCGCGTCCGTGTCGTCGCAGTCGGCGAGGCCCTCGTAGCCGTCGCCGTCCAGATCGGAGGGGCAGGCCTCGTTCGCCGCGCCCGGCGTGCCGAGATCCCCGAGCCCATAGGCCGTCGTCCCCGCGCACCAGGCGGCGCTGTCGTCGTTGGCGTCCACGTCCAGGCTCTCCGGATCCAGCGCCCAGGAGGCCCCCGACGTCAGGCCCGTCGTCTTCACCCAGCCCATCTCGTCGAAGTCGGTGCTGCCGTAGCCGATCACCACCTCGTCCGCCGGGTTGTCGAAGCGGAAGGTGCTGCGCACCCAGGTCATGTCCACCGCCGGCAGCCCGCCGTTCTTCGACGACGAGCTCTTGACCGCCAGCAGCACATAGTCGCCCGGCTCCGCCACGAAGTCCGTGGCCAGCGTGTACGTGTCCGTGCCCAGATCGGTGAGCACGAGGCCGTAGAGGTTCACCTCCAGACCCGACGCGTTGTAGATCTCGAACCACTCGCCGCTGGCGTCGTCCACCTTGGTGGGATCGACCATGATCTCCGTCAGGATCAGGTCGCCGCGCACCAGATCGGCCACCCCGACGGCGGCGATCCCGCAGTCGTCGTTGTCGTCGCCCGGCGTGCCGAGATCGCCTGAGCCATACGGCGTGGACGCGTCGCACCAGTAGAAGGCGCGGTCGTTCTTCTCCCCGTCGATGTGGCCGACGTCCAGGTTGAAGGCCACGCCTGACGCGCTGGCCCCGAACTCGGTCGCCGCGCCCCAGGCGAAGCGGTCGATCACCGTGCCGGCGTAGCTCAGCTCGATCTCGTCCGTGGCGTTGTCGAAGCGGAACAGCGAGCGCGTATAGACCACGTCCACCGCTGGGATCCCGCCGTTGAGCGTGGACGTCCCGTTGACCCCCAGCACCGCCTTCTCGCCCGCCGCGATCACCACCGTGCTGGAGATGGTGTAGCTGTCCAGGTCGTCGTCGCTGAGCACCAGCCCGTCCAGGTCCACGTCCTCGCCTGACGCGTTGTAGATCTCGAAGTATTCGCCGCGAGAGTCGTCCACACTGGTCGGGTCGGCCATGACTTCGGTGATGACCAGGTCTCCAGCGATGAGCTCGGAGACGGTCAGGGTCGCCGCCTTCGCCTGGCCAGCAGCGACCAGCAGGAGGAAGGCCGCGCTCGCGCGCGCAGAGAAATCGAGGTTTGAAGAGATGCTCGGGCGAGTCGGGCGCATCGTTGGATCCTTGTAGCGTGTGGCCTGAGACGGGCGTCAGCTTATTCTAGCGAGGTGGAACCCCGCCGCCCTCAGGAATCGGTCAAGGATCCGTCAAGGGGGCGTCCAGGGTCTCCGGCTCAGGAGGATCGAGCGTGCGTTTCGGCATCCCTCACGAAGGTCGAATCTCTGCCGTGGAGCGGCGCGTCCCCCTCACGCCGGACGCCGTCCGCGCCCTGGTCGAGGAGGGCGCCGAGGTCCTGGTCGAGCAGGGCGCCGGGCTCGCCGCGGGCATCGCCGACGCGCGCTGGGAGGCCGCCGGGGCGCGCCTGCTGCCCACGCGGGCGGAGCTCATCGACGCGTCCGACGCGATCGTCTGCCTGTCCCGCCTCGTCGAGGCCGACCTGCCCCACCTGCGGCCCGAGACGCCCGTCCTCGCCCTGCACCGTCTGGAGGAGGCGCCCCGGCCGCTGCGCCGCGCCTTCGCCGCGCGGGAGCTCGTCGCCATCGGCATCGATCGCCTGCGAGACGAGCGCGGGGCCTTCCCGGTACGCGCGGCGATGCAGGAGCTGGCGGGCGCGATGGCCCCCTCCCTGGCTGCGCGCCTGCTGGAGAGCGGCCCCTCCGGGCGCGCCGGGCTCCTGCTCACCCGCCTCCCCGGGCTCCTCCCGCCGGAATTCCTGGTCCTGGGCGCCGGCCCCGTCGGCCTCGCCGCGGCGCGCAGCGCGGCCTCCCTCGGCCTCTCCGTGCGCGTGCTCGACGCCGATCTGCGGCGCCTGCGCGAGCTCCAGGCCCAGCTTCCCGCGGTCTCCACCGCGATCTCCACGCCCGAGCTGCTCGCCGAGAGCGCGCGTCAGGCCCACGTCCTGGTCGCCACGCCGCCGCCCCACAGCGGCCCGGCTCCCCTCCCCTCCCCGCCCGCGCTGCCCGAGGCCCTCGTCGCCACGCTGCGGCCCGGCGCCGTCATCGTCGATCTCTCGGAGGGCGCCTCCGTCCCCACCGCGCCCGTCGTGGACCGCCTGGAGGACGCGCCGCTGATCCACGGCGTCTGGCACCTCGCCCTGCGCGAGCCAACCGCGCTGGTGGCGCAGACCGCCTCCCAGCTCTTCTCCGCGGCGCTCCTGCCTTATGTCCAGCTCCTCGCCACAGGCGTGACCCCGAAGGCCCACCGCGCCTTCGCCCCCGCCATCTACTTCGGCGAGGGGCTGGAGGAGGGACCCGACGAAGATCCGCAGGACGGCGGTTGACAGACCAGAGAGCATCGAATAAGCGGCCCCGCGAAGCCGAGATAGCTCAGTTGGTAGAGCAGCTGATTCGTAATCAGCAGGTCGTGGGTTCAAGTCCCATTCTCGGCTCCATCGCATCTCCGCTCGTCGGATCGGTTAGACAGGCAGATGCGACGCGCGCGCGGCCTGAAGACCCTGGTCCATGACGCCGTCGATCGGACGGTAGACCTCGTCGAGCTGGGCCACGAGACCACGGCCAGCGGCGTGATGTGGGCGCTGTCCCAGGCGGGTCCGCTGGCCGAGCCGGCACGTCAGGTGAACACGCTGCGGCGATGGATCACCGGCGCCGTGCTCGGGACCATCAAGGGCGTCAACCACGCGGTGCAGCAGGTCACGGACGCCGGGCTCGACGCGCTCCCCGACGCGGGTGGCGAGGAGGAGCTGATGGCGCTCCGCTCCGATCTCGTCGGGAGCGCCGCCTGGCTCCTCGACGCCAGCGTCGGGGCCGCCAATGGCGTGGTCGGCGACCACCTCGCGCGCCAGGCGAACGGGCTCGACCTGGGGATGCGGCTGCGCTCGCTCGACCGCTGGATCGCGCTCGACGGCCGCGGCGTCCCCGCCGACGCCAGCGCGAGGATCGTGCTGCTGGTGCACGGGCTGGCCACGACCGAGTGGTCCTGGTGCATGGGCGCCGAGCGCCTGCTGGGCGACCCCGCCGCGAACTTCGGGACGATGCTGCAGGCCGATCTGGGATACACGCCGGTCTACGCCCGATACAACACGGGTCGCCACATCTCCGAAAACGGGCGCGCGCTCAGCGAGCGGCTCGACGCCCTCATCGCCGCCTGGCCAGTCCCCGTAGAAGAGCTCCTCCTCGTGGGCCACAGCATGGGCGGCCTCGTGCTCCGCAGCGCGCTGCAGGTCGGCCACACCGAAGGCCGAAGCTGGGTCGAGCGCGTGCGCCGGGTCGTCACCCTGGGCTCTCCGTTGCAGGGCGCGCCGCTGGAGAAGTTCGGCAATATCGCCGCCTCCATCCTCAGCGCCGTGCCCCACCCCGGCACGCTCATCCCCGCGCAGATCATCAATGGCCGTAGCGCAGGCATCAAGGATCTACGCCACGGATTCATCCACGACGAGGAGTGGATGGACGCCGACCCCGACGCCTGGTCGGGCGAGCGCCGGCTGGACGCGACGCTGCCGCCCGATCTCTCCTGGTGCTTCATCTCCGGCACCCTCGCGGAGAGCCCGGGGCACCCGCTCAGCCACGTGCTCGGCGACCTGCTCGTGCGCGTCGAGAGCGCTTCCGGGCCGGTGGACGCGCCGGCCGTGTCGACGATCCACCACGTCGGCGGCCTGCACCACACCGCGCTGCAGGTCCACCCGGCGGTGTACGCGCTGGTGCGCGACTTCGCGGCGAGCGAGCGGCAGGGCTGACTCAGCGGCCCCGGTGCGCCGCGTAGAGCCCGTCCCGCCAGGCGATGAGATCGGCGAACTCTGCCGCCAGCTCGGGTTGGGTCCAGGCCTGGCGCAGCGCCGGCCCCAGGCGGATGGTGGGGCTGTTGACCGGCGAGACGCCCTGCAGGCTGGTGGCGACGGCGATGTCCGCGTAGCTGAAGGTCTCCAGCAGCGTGGCGCGACCGCCCAGGCCTGCTCGGATCTGGACCAGCCGATCCCGAACCCTCTCGCGCGACAGGGCGAGATCATCCAATGAGAACCGATACTTGCGCGCGAACCAGGCGGTGACGTAGCGGGTGACCGGCCGCAGCAGCGGGCGCAGCCAGCGCGGCACGGCGCGGGGGAGCGTCTCGTCGAGGGCCGCCGGGCTGCTCAAGATGGCGCCGGTGACCAGCGCGCGACCTTCGCCCATCAGCTCGTCTGCGAGGGTGGTCCAACGCCGAATCTCGGGCTCCAGTCCGGGCGGCAGCAGCGGCGCGCCCCTCCCCTCGCGCTCGGCGTACTGGGCGATGTCCCAGGAGTCAGCCAGGACCTGGTCGCCGACGCGCAGAATGGGGACGGTGGCGCGCTCCCTCGCAGGACCAGCGAGGCGCCGCAGGCGAGACTCCCCGAAGAGCGGCGTATGAATCTCGGTCTTGTAGGCCAGCCCGTGGTGGTCCAGCGCCCAGCGCGCGCGCTCCGACCAGGGGGAGATGGGCAGGATGAGCAGGCGGCGGGCGGGGGCTTCCATGGGATCTCAGCGCGTCACGGGGAGGGAGGCGGACCGTTCTGTAGAGAAGGGAACGGGAGGGTATCCTGTTCGCGGTCAACCCGCGCGAGGCCAGCGCGGCACCCAGGCCGGGACCACCGCCCGATAGCGCGTGAAGGCCGCTCCGTGACGGGCCAGCAACGTCCGCTCCTCCAGCAGCCGCATCGGCCCCAGCAGCCCGACCGCGAAGCAGAGCGCGTAGACGAGGGCCGGGCTCGACCCGATGGCGAGCGCGCCGGAGAAGACGGCCAGCACCTCGGCGAGCTGAAGAGGATGCCGGATCCTGGCGTAGATCCCAGTGACGCAGAGAGAGGGCGGCGGGTCCAGCGGCTCCGGCGTGCCGCCCGCGGCGTGGAGGCCCGCAGCGCCGGCCAGCCCGAGGGCGAGCGCCGCAGCCGCGAGCCCGAGCACGAGGGCCAGCCGCGGCGCCGGGATCGACGCAGAGAGCGCGGCGCCGGGCGAGACCAGCAGCGGCAAAAAGAGCGCGAAGGTCGCGAAGAAGCTGAGCGTGTACACGACCAGCCGGAAGCGCGGCCAGCGGCGCCCCTGCATGGCCGTCGCGAGCGCCAGCCCCAGCCCCACCGAGAGCGCGGCGCCGACCGCCTCGACCAGGCCGCCCCGCGCCATCCCGCCGAGCCCGCAGAGCAGGGCGCCCAGCGCGCCGAGGGTCCACCGCCCACGCTCGCCATGCGCCAGGCTGGCGGCGAAGCTCCACGCGGCCGGCGCCACCGCCCAGCCCACGCCGCTCGAGACCGCCGCCTGACCAGGACCCGCAGAGAGGCAGGCCGCGAGCACCGTCCCCGCCGCCGCCGCCCAGGCGCCCCGCGCCGCCGTCGCGACGATCGCCGCAGGGCGTCGAGAGGCCAACACACCGGCCACACCCAACCCAAGGTAGGTGATCGCCAGGGCGGACAGGCTCATGGCAGCGCCGCCGTCAGCGCAGGCTCCAGCGGGAAGAGCTCCGCCGCGTAGGCCTCCAGCATGTGGCGTTGAAGCACGCTCCCCAGCGCGCGCTCGGCGGGCGCGAAGTACCAGCGGGGCCAGGCCAGCGGCCGATACGTCGTGCTGTGCGTCACCGCCGTGCGTCCATCGGGCAGCGCCTCGAAGACGAAGCGGCTCGTCTCCAGATCGGACCAGTGGTCGAAGAACTCCCGCCCGCTCTGCTCGACGCTGAGCGCGACCTCGAAGGACCGGGGCGGATCGGAGGCGGTGACCCGCGCCAGCACCACGCCGTTGTCGAAGATCACCCGCCGCTCTGAGCCGACCGAGGCGCCGCCGCCGCGGATGGCCAGCGGTCGCGGCAGCGCCTGGACCACCCAGGGAGCCTGAGTGGCGAAGTCCAGGTGGAGCCGCTCGATCGAGGCCCAGACCACCTCCGGCGGCGCGTCGATGACGATGGTGTCGGCGTAGGTCTCGCGCACGTCCGGGTCCGCCAGGCGCGCGTCCAGGAGCGGCGCCGCCGCGGCGCCCCCGAAGGCGAACAGCAGCGGCGAGGACCTGCTGACGATCATCAACGACATTCTCGACTTCTCGAAGATCGAATCGGGCAGGCTGGAGATGGACTGGCATCCGTTCACGCTGCGGGATTGCGTCGAAGAGGCGCTCGATCTGCTGGCGGCGCGCGCGGCCGAGAAGGGGCTGGAACTGGCCTGCGTGATCGAAGAGGATGCGCCGGCGACGATCGTCAGCGACGCCACCCGGCTGCGGCAGATTCTCGTCAACCTGTTGAGCAATGC
>CAZKWG010000155.1:0-12381 GCA_964556105.1 uncultured Enterobacterales bacterium
TGTTCAGCTTGGACAGATCGGTGAACTTGCCGCCGTTCATGCGCCCGCTGACGCCCTCGACCTGACGGAGCAGGCTCTCGATGCGCGGCCCACGCTCGTTGGGCGGCAGCTTCTGCAGCTCCTCCATCCGGCTGCCCAGGTAGCCCTTGTAGTCCGCGACGAATTTCTCGCGCGTGGTCGGGGTGGTGGGCTCGACGAAGGTGTCCTGCTGTTGCTGCTGCTGCTGAAGGGCCGCCTGCGCGACGCTGTTGCCGAAGGCGCCGGCGAAGAAGGGCAGGCTCCCCACGCCGCCCGGGGTCATGGCGCCCATCATCCCCGACATCGGAGACATCCAGTCCAGCGGGCTCGGGACGGTCTCCTGCTGCGGCGCGGGCTGCTCGATCGCGGTCTGACGGGTGAGCGCCATGGACTTCCTCCAGACTCAATCCTCCAACGAGGGATAGTCCAGGTGCAAGCCACAGGCCCGACGATCTCGTCCAGCACGCGATCGTGAAGGGTCAGCGATCCAGGTTCAGCGGGAGCGCGCGCTGCACCCCCAGGCGCGTCGCCATGCCCAGCCCGAAGCTGGTCATGCCGATCTCCGGGCTGAGCTGCAGGCCGACCCGCCAGCCCTCCGCCACGGCCACGTCCAGGGTCGCCTCCATCGTCATGTCCAGGCGCGACACCGGCGGATGATGATTGGGGAAGAAGGTCTGGAGCTGCACGCCCATCCCCAGCCCCGGCCGCACCTTGCGCGTGGGGAAGAAGACCTCGCGCACGCCGAGGGAGACCGGCAGCAGCGCCAGCTCGGAGCCGACCATCAGCCCGGTCGCCGCGCGGACGTGGAAGGCGCCGTCGGCGTCGAAGGGACGCCAGAGCAGCTCGGGGTGGAGCCCGAAGGCGAGGCCGACCAGGTCCATCTCCGCGGGCAGGCCCACCGAGAAGCGCTCCGGGTCCAGAGGGGCGGCGAGCGCGGCGCCCAGGGAGAGAAGCGTCAGGCTCACCATGCGAAGTCTCCCCAGTTCTGGAAGAGCGGGCCCCAGGCGCCGTCCTCGAAGTTCTCTTCGACCCCGAACGCGAACTGGAAATCGCCGACCGTCCCGTCCGGAGACCAGATCCAGACCTCATAATCCCCGGCCATCAGCGCGATGGCGGTGGTGCCGCTGCTGTACAGCGTGCGGCGCATGATCCCCTCGAAGTAGACGTCCCGCTCGGCGTCCTCGTTCAGCTCCAGGAAGATGCCCTCGCCCTCCGGCACCTCGCCGGGCAGCAGGGCGCGCTCCTCGTCGGTCGGCTCGGGGAGCCCGGGCCCGACGATCACGAAGGCCGGGCGGTGGTCCGCGAGAGCGCGGCGCGCCGGGCTCATCACCTCGACGGGCAGGGCGAAGGGCTCTTCGAAGCGCATCGTGAGGGTGAAGACCTCCTCGCCGTCCTCGAAGGTCCCGTTGAAGGTCCAGGAGATGGTCGGGTCCTCGACCTCGACCGTGCTCGCCACCACGCTGGGGCGGTGGGCGTAGGCGGGCGCGAGGAAGACCAGGGGCAGCAGGGAGAGCGCGTTCATGGCTGGCAGGCCTCCGGGAGATCGTCTTCGTTGGCCTGCAGCCAGTCGAGCCCGTTGGTGCAGGCCCGATCACACAGCGCCCCACCCTCGGCGCCTCCCCAGCAGGCGCCGCCCGGCAGGAAGCGGTCCAGGTTGGTGCTCTGACCGAGCGCGAGATCGCGCGCCTCGACGCAGGACACATAGGCCGCGCAGGAGGCGCTCTGCTCGACGGGGCCATCGCAGCCCCAGAGTAGCAGCAGGAAGAGGCTTCTCATCGGGAGAGACTCCGCAGGGTTCGGAAGTGCCGTATCTCCTCCATACCCCGCTGCGCGCCGCTGTCACACTCGAGACCGAATTGACTTGCCCAGGTACCGTGACGCGCCTACCCTGAACACAGGGTCGGGGACGGGCCCTGGAGGAGACCATGCGAACCATCACGCTCTTGATTCTGAGCGCCTGCAAAGATGGCGACAAGTACGCTGAGACCGGCTCGGGCAGCTGGGACACAGGCGGAGCCCCCCTGGCCGAGGACGACGCCGAGCCGCCGGAAGAGCCGGAGGACAGCGCGGACACCGCCGAGGAGGACGTCTGCGAAGACGCCTCGGACGTGGCCATCACCTGGTACCTCTCGGCGGACGACTCCAACTCCAAGGCGCAGCCGGCCTACATCCGCGGGCGCATCGGGTATGGAGAGCACGTCTTCTACAACCTGCGCCCCTACGAGTTCCTGAACTACTACGACTTCGACTACACCCGCCCGGAGAGCGGCGCGGTCTCGGTCGTGCCTCAGGCCCGCCTGTCGAGCGAGGACGCGAACAGCTACCAGCTCCTCGTCGGCGTGGTCGCGCCCTATGTAGACCCGTCTGAACGCAAAGCGGCCAACTTTACGTTCTCTCTCGACACCTCGGGCTCCATGAGCGGTACGCCCCTGGACCGCGTCAAGGACACGATGCGAGCGGTCGCCGCCTCGCTGATGGACGGCGACGTCGTCTCCATCGTGCGCTGGGACAGCGAGCAGCGGGTCGTGCTGGACTCCTATGAGGTGTCGGGCCCCGATGACAGCCGCTTCCTCGGGGAGATCGACGATCTCGAGTCCGGCGGCAGCACCGACCTCTCCGGCGGTCTGGTCAAAGCCTACGAGCTCGCGCAGAAGAATTACGACGAGGACCGCCTCAACCGCGTCTTCCTGATGAGCGACGGCGGCGCCAACACCGGCGAGACGGACGAGGAGCTGATCGGCGGCTTCGCCGAGAACCAGGAGCGGGAAGGCATCTACATGATGGGCGTCGGCGCCGCTGAGATCGGCTCCTACAGTGAGTACCTGATGGACCGGGTGACCGATATCGGCAAGGGCGCATACCTGTTCATCGACTCGGCAGAGGAGGCGGAGCGGCAGTTCTCGGGAGAGCGCTTCATCGAGAACACCCAGATCGCCGCCTACAACGTGCGCCTGGAGATGGACCTGCCCGCGGGCTACGTCATCGAGAAGTTCCATGGCGAGCAGATGAGCACAGAGGCGTCCGAGGTCCGCGAGCAGCACCTCGCCCCCAATGACCAGATGTTGTACAACATGGTGATTCACGACTGCGATCCCGACAGCCGCGACGGGACGGAGACGTTCACCCTGCGCGCCACCTGGTCCGACCTCACGGAGGACCACGTCGAGGAGGTCAGCGCCACGCTGTCCGAGATGATGAGCGGCGAGAACCACGAGCTGACCAAGGCGCAGGCGATCATCGCCTACGTGGACGCGCTCGGCGCGGGCGATCGCGCGGCGGTCGTCGCCGCGGAGGGCGAGATCCAGGACGCGATCACGACCCTGGGCTCCGACGAGGATCTGGAGGAGATCCTCAGGCTGCTCGGCGAGGTCGAGAGCCGGCTGTAGAACCGGAGCCCCGCACCCACCGGCTGAGCCTGCGGCTATGATGCGCGCGTGAGCTTCTTCCGCAGGCCAGCCCCGCCCCGCGACGCCCCGGTCACCGAGGCGAGCAACGCATTGTTCCGTCTTGGTGAACGCTGCGACCATAAATGTCCCATGTGCTCGAACACTGGCGACCCCGCGCTGTGGGGGCTCTCGCTACAGGACGCGCTCGCCCGGGCGGAGCACCTGGCCGCTCTGGGCTTTCGCCGCGTCGTGCTCACGGGCGGAGAGCCGACGATACACCGTCACTTCTGGGAGGTGGTGGAGCGCCTGCGAGCGCTGGGCATGGTCTGGGACGTCAACTCCAACGGCGGGCGCTTCGCCGAGCCGGGCTTCGCCGAGAGGGCCCGCGCGCTGGGCCTGCGGCGCGCCATCCTCTCCCTGCACAGCCACCTCGAGCCGCAGAGCCGGCTGATGAGCGGGCTGCGCGAGGGCGGCCACGCACGCATCCTCGAGGGCGGGGACGCGATGCGCGCCGCGGGGGTGGAGCTGATGCTGAACCTGGTGCTGAGCCGGGGCAACCTGGACCACCTCGACGACTATCTGCGCTTCGTGCTCGCGCGCTGGGGCCAGGAGGTGCAGGTCAAGATGAGCTTCCCGAACCTGGTCGGCAAGGGCGGCGGATGGGAGGAGATTCAGCTCCGCTACGAGGAGGTCGGCCCCCCGGTGCGGCAGGCCATCCGGACGGCCCAGGCCCTCGGCGTGCCGCTCCTCCTGGAGAGCTTCCCGAGCTGCGTCCACGGCGAGCGCGATCGCCGAAATCAGGGCCGCAGCGGCTTCGGCGAGAGCCACTACCTGGACGACCGCGACGGCCGGACCCTCTACGGGATGCCCTTTCTGGAGGCGATGGTCGGCCTGTACGGCCCGGAGTGCCAGGGCTGCGCGGCCTTCGAGCGCTGCCCTGGCGTGCCGAGCGGCTACGCGCGTCGCTTCGGCCTGCCGACGCTTCAGCCCTTCCCCTGGGCGCCGCTCAAGGCGCCTCGTTAGACCCGAACTTCGACTTCGTACGACTCAACGCTGGCTTCTTGCCGTCGTCCCCGTCCTTCTTCGGGTTGTTGTCGCCGCTCTTGAGCGACCTCACGCGCTCCAGGCGTCGCTCCCGGTGGGGGTCCTCCAGCCGGACGATCTCGTCCTTGTACTCGACCTTGCGCAGCACCTTCAACGTCATGGGATCGAAGACCACGCCGACGAATTCCATGATCAGCACATAGGGGAAGTGCTCTCCCCGCGAGCCGAGCTCGCCGGGCTCATCGATGATGGTCAGCATGTCCTTCCCGCGAACCGAGATCCCCGCGTTGGGTCCGTCATAGCTCCACGCCGCCTGCGCCGCGTGGGCCTGACGGGCCGCCGCCACCCTGGCGTCCGTGTCTCCCTCGACCCTCTGCGGCTGGGAGTAGGACACATAGCCAGGGATGGTACAGCTGACGACGTCGCCGAGCAGCTTGGTCGCCTTGACGAAGCGCACGTACTCCACGCGCTGGTTCTGGCGCTCGCTGAGCCTGCCCACGGTCAGCTCGTGCTTCCGGCCGTGGCCCATCAGGTCGGACTCGTCGAGCTGCTCGGAGATGACGACGAAGTCCTCTACCTCCATTTGCTTGATCAACGCCATCAGCGACAGCCCGACCTTCGCCACGTCCCCCATCGTCTCCGACGTCTTGCCGCGGTAGCTCTTCAGGTCCAGCCTCCGCACGTTGGTGAAGAACTCGACCAGCAGGGCCTCGCGCACCAGCGGCTCCAACGCGCCGTCGATCTGCTCCTCGGGGACGCTCTGGGCGAGCTCCAGCACGCGCGCGCGGTCGAACTGCAGCAGACCCTCCAGGATGCCGATGGCCTGCCGAATCTTCCCGGCCTTCTCCTCATCCCCCTGCGCATCCTCGAGCTGGTGCTCCAGGAGCGAGAGCCGCTCCACGTCCGCGGCCAGGACGCCCAGCGCCTCCTCGAGCCGGGCGCGAAGCTTCTCAGCCTGCTCGGGCTTCGCGTTGGGCGAAGACATCATGGCGCTCTGCTCCAACAGATGATCCTGCGGCAGCGCGTGGGCCAGCAGCGGGTCCTCGTTCAACTGGCCTTGCGGCGACGAGACCGGCATCGGCTGAGAGGTGACCTTGGGATCCTGAACGGTCTTGGACATGGGGAGCTCCACGCGCGAGGGACGCTCCCCTTCTAGCCATGGGCCCTCCGCAGACCGTCATAGCCGCGTCATAGCGCGGCCCCCCCTCGCTGGAGCGGCTCGATCGGGCTACAGGACGACCACAGCCTGCGAGCAGGCGGCCAGGATCTGCCGCCGCCCGAGGTCCAGCGCGCTCAGCTCGGCGCGGTGGACGACGAGCACCGCGCCCGGCTGGAGATGACGCGGCTCGCGCAGATCGTGGAGGCTGACCCGGCGCAGGCGCAGCGGCGTCGCCTCGCTCAGCCAGGCGCGGACGATGCCCAGATCGGGGGCGCCCGGCCAGTCGCCGATCAGGAGCACCGCCTGCTCGAGCCGGACGGAGCGCTGCGCGGGCGCCGACGGCTCATCCAGGAGCAGCACGGGAGCGTGGAGGGCGCAGGCCAGCGGCAGGACGTGATCGCGCCCCAGGAGCAGGCCGCCCAGGGCGCGCCCGCGGCGCTGGATCATCACCAGATCCGTCTCTTCGACGACCGAGGCGAGGCCCTCGCGCTGGCCGCCGATCTCCAGAAAACGCGCTCGCTCCGGGCCAAGCGCCGCCACCGCGCGGCGGGCCACCTCCGCCTGGACCCGCAGCTCGCGCCCGAGCTGAGAGGCGGCCTGCCCCGCAGACCCGACCCTGGAGAGGTGGCGCGCCACCGAGGCCGGGCCCTGCTGGAGCGCCGCCAGCTCGGGCCCGAGCCCGAAGGTGACCAGCAGCTCCGCCCCGAGCCGCGCCGCCAGCGCCGACGCGGCGGGCAGCTCACGCTCCACCAGAGCCCCCGGCTCCAAGGCCAGGACCACCCGCCTTGGGGTCTGGGCGCTCATGCGCGCTCCCGCGCCGACGCGCCGGGCTCTCCCCTCTCGCCCTCGGAGAAGCGTCGCACCGACTCGGCCAGCGCGACGAGGCGCTCATCCACGCGCGCGTTCAGCGTCCCCGGCGTCCAGGAGCCGCCGGCGTCCTGCTCACCCGGCGCCATCCCGGTGAGGATCGCCAACGCGTCGTCCACCGTGTCCACCGCCCAGAGCGCGAAGCGGCCGGCGGCGACCGCCTCGACGACCTCATCGCGCAGATGAAGGTGGCGGACATTGGCCCGCGGCACGATGACGCCCTGGGTGCCCGTGAGACCGCGGGCGGCGCAGAGGGCGAAGAAGCCCTCGACCTTCTCGTTGGCGCCGCCGATGGCCTGCACGTTGCCCCGCTGGTCCAGCGAGCCCGTCAGCGCGATGTCCTGACGCAGCGGCACGTCGGCGATGGCCGAGAGCAACGCGCAGGTCTCCGCCAGGGTGGCGCTGTCGCCGTCCACGCCGGAGTAGGACTGCTCGAAGACGAGGCTGGCCGAGAGGGCGAGCGGGCGGCTGCGCCCGAAGCGGTGGCCGAGGAAGCCCGAGAGGATGAGGACGCCCTTGCTGTGGAGCGGCCCGCCGAGCTGCACCTCGCGCTCGATGTCCAGCACGCGGCCGCGCCCCGGCCAGACGCGCGCCGTGATGCGGCTGGGGCGGCCGAAGAGCGTCCCGCCCAGCCCGAGGACCGCGAGCCCGTTCACCTGCCCCACCACGGCGCCCTCGGTCTCCACGCGGATCGTGCCGTTGGCCGTCGCCTCCTGCAGGCGGTCGCGCAGGCTGCCGCGGCGATGCTCGTCCGCGGCGATGGCGGCGCGCACGTCGTCGGCGGTGATGGCCGCCCGCCCCGCCGCTCCCGCCACGTGATCGGCCGCCCGCAGCAGGTCCGAGAGCGCGACGATGTGCGTGCTCAGCTTGTCCATGTCTCCCGCCAGCCGGCTGGCCTCCCCCAGCACCCGCGCCGCGGCCTCGCGATCCAGCGGCCGCAGGCTGTCGCGCCGGGCCAGGGTCGCCAGCATGCGACAGAACAGCTGCGCGCTGTCCCCGTCACGGACCATCCGGTCCTCGAACTCCGCCGGCACTTTGAACAGCCTGCCGAATTCCGGGTCATGGATGGATAACAGATAGTAGAGCGTCGGGTCCCCGATGAGCGCCACCTTCACCGAGAGCGGCACCGGGCGCGGCTCCAGGCTGAGCGTGCTGACCAGGTTCAGCGCCTGCCCCAGGCTCTCGATGCGGATCTCTCCCGCCAGCAAGGTCCGCTTCAAGGTCTCCCAGGCCATCGGCTGGCTGAGCAGCTTCTGGGCGTCCAGCAGGAGGTAGCCGCCGTTGGCCCGGTGAAGGGCGCCGGCGCGAATCAGCGTGTGATCCGTGAGGAGGGCGCCCATACGCGCCAGGTGGTCCACGCGCCCGACCAGGGCCTGAAGCGTCGGTTGATCCTCGTAGATGACGGGGGCCCCGCGCGCGCCCGTGCGATCGACCGCGACGTTGACCCGATAGCGGCGGTGGGGGTCCTGCTCCTCGCTCCCCTCCAGGAGCGCGCGCGGCAGGGCGCCGCCGAGGGGGTTGGGGCTCGCGGGCAGGAAGCGGTCGGCGTGCTCGATGACGTCCGCCTGAACCGCGTCGAGATAGCCCACCACGTCGGGGAGATCGACGTAGCGGGCCCGCGAGTCGTCCAGCAGGTGATCGACGGCGAAGCTGGTGACCTCGCGGTCGAGCGCGCGCACCCGCTCGCGCGTCTGCCGCTCCCAGCGCGGCAGCTCGCGGAAGACGCTCTCCAGCTCGTCGTGGAGCGCGCTGACCTTCGCCCCGATCGCCGCGCGCTCCTCCTCGCTGAGCTTCTCGAACGCCTCGGGCGGCAGCACCTCCCCCGCCTGGATGGGGGCCAGGGCGATGCCCGTCGGCGTCTGAATCAGCGCGATATCCTGCTGTAACGCCTTCTCTCGCACGGCCTCGAAGGCGCCCGCCTGGCGCTCCTTCAGCTCCTGCTCCAGCGCCTGGCGGCGGGTGCGGTACTCGTTGGCCTCGAACGCGGCGGGGATGGCGACGCGCAGATCCTCGACGAGGCGCTCCAGCTCGCGGCGCAGCCCGACGGCACGCCCCGGCGGCAGGCGCATGGCGATGGGCTGCTCGGGGGCGTGGAAGTCGTGAACGTAGACGAGATCGTCGGGTACGGGCTCGCCGGCCGCCTGCGCCTCCAGGAAGCGTCGCGTGACCTCGTGGCGCCCGGTGCCCATGGCCCCCAGGACGAAGAGGTTGTAGCCTGGGTGTCGCATGGCCGTGGCGAAGCGGATCGCGTCCAGCGCGCGCTCCTGGCCCAGCACCCCCGGGAGATCCTCCAGCTCAGCGGTGGAGGCGAAGGGAAGGGTAGCGGGATCGACGGCGTGACAGAGGTCCGTGGAGAGAAGCGGCTTGGGGACGGTCATGCGATGCTCCCGTGGCAGGGGAGAAACCTAAGCACGGCTGGCGCGACAGGCATGTCGTGGTCGACAGGATCTTCCGCCGGGGCCCCGGACCACGAACCAGAAAAGAAGGACTGTGTAACGCCATCTACTCTCCGCCTGCCCGTTCGTGGCACGAGGCTTGCATCAACACTCGTGCACCATCCCAACAGACTTGGAGATCCTATGCACAACCGTCGCGCGCTCGTCCTGCTCCCCCTCCTCGCCGCCTGCGGCCGTGAGGCCTCCTTCATGTCCGCTGGCGACATCGGCGTCTCGGCGGGCGGCTCGGAGGACATCACCTACGCCCGCGCGATGATCGAGGATGGCTTGATCCCGAACGAGGAGATGTTCACCTCCGAGGGCCTGATGAGCGAGCACGATCTGCCCGTCGACGGCGAAGACTGCGCAGACGTGCTCTGCCCCCGCGGCGCCGTCGCGCGCATCGACCCTGTGGACGGCTCGGGCGAGCAGCTCCTGTTTCAGCTCGGCTTCGGGACGAAGTACGCGACCGAGCCCTTCGAGCGCGCCCCGCTGCGCGTGGCGGCGACCGTGGACGTCAGCGGCTCGATGAGCGGGGAGAAGCTGGACCTCGCCAAGGACGCCCTGCGCACCATGGTGGCGCAGCTCAATGACGGCGACGAGATGGCGCTGATCGCGTTCGGCGACCGCGCGACCGTCGAGCGCGCGATGACGGTGATGGACGAGAGCGGTCGCGAGCGGATGCTGCGCAGCATCGACGGCCTCTCGGTCAACGGCAGCACCAGCGTCGAGGCCGGCCTGATCGCCGCCTATGACGAGCTCGCGCCCGAGGCCGGCGCGGTGGGCGTCGAGGACCGGGTGATGGTGTTCACCGACGCGCAGCCCAACGTGGGCGCCACGGGCGTGGACTCCTTCGTCGGCATGGCGACCTACTACGGCGAGGCGGGCATCGGCACCACGGTGATCGGCGTGGGCTACGACATGGGCACGGAGCTGGCCAACGCGCTGTCGAAGACGCGCGGCGGAAACTACCACTTCATCGCCGACGAGGCGGACGTGGAGCAGGTCTTCGACGAGGAGTTCGACATGATGGTCTCGCCGGTGGCCTACGACCTGCGCGTCCACCTCAGCCCGGCGGGCGAGCTCTCCTTCCTCGCCGGCTACGGCGTCCCGCTGGACGGCGCGGACGTGGAGCTGGGCGCCAGCACGCTCTTCCTGAGCGCGCGCGACGGCGGCATGGGCGCCACGATGATCGTCCCCGAGGGCTCCACCCTGCCGGAGAGCGGCGCCATCGCCAGCATGGCCCTGGACTACCTGCCGGTCGACGACGAGCCCGTCTCCACCACCCTGGACGCCAGCTTCGCGGGCGGCGCGGCCTACACCAGCAGCACCATCGCCGCCGATGATCTCGGCGTCTTCAAGATGGGCGTGCTCATCGACGCTTACCTGGCGCTGATGGCGGGCTCGGAGTTCTGCGTGGGCGCGCTCAGCCAGGAGGAGGCGCTCGCGCGCGTGGAGGCCGCCGCCAGCCACGTCCAGGAGGTCGGGAGCACGCTCTCCGACGCGCCGCTCACCGAGCTGGCTATGCTGCTCCAGACCCTGCATGCCAACCTCGAGGTCGGCGCGGAGCGCTGCCTCGCCGCGGACACCTACGAATACTGAGCGAAGACGACCATGAAGAACCGCGCCCTCCTCCTCGGCCTCAGCCTCCTCTGCGCCTGCGTCGCTGGCCCCGGCCAGCCCTGCGGCCGCTCCAGCGCCTGTGAGGAGGGCGGCACCTGCCTCAAGGGCGTGTGCTCGGCCTACGCCTGCGAGTCCGACGCGGACTGCGGCGACCTGCGCTGCGGCCAGATCGCGGGCGTGTCCGTCTGCGTCCAGGACTGCGAGGACGACGCGGCCTGCCAGGGCCAGCAGCGCTGTGAGGCGGTCGACGCGGGCGACAGCGGCGGCGAGGCGTCGGTGTGCTTGTAGTTGTTGTGGACACACCGGCCGGCCCTCGGTTACCTTTCGACCCTGATCAACCCCACCGCAGGAGGTGCCCCATGACGAACGCCATTGCCCGTTCCCGGCTCGACTCTTGCGTCGGGGCCGCGCGCTAGCCGGACGCGCCGAGACACCCTGACGCGGACCCCCCGCCCCCTGCGCGCACGCGCGGGCTGAGGCGGGTGGGTCGCTCGGCTTCGTGCGTTCGCGCGCGAGGTCCCGCAGCCGTCCTCCCTGGGAGCGACGGCCAGGTACAGGGTTACAAAACCGTGAATTCCGATCTTCTCTCGTCGCTCGGTTTCAGCGACTTCTTCGCGTCTCAACGTTCCTTACACCCCTCCGACCTGCTCCCCGCCCGCGTCTCCGCCGAGCACCGCGGGCGCCTCGATCTGTTGACCCCGCTCGGTCCACGACACGCCCAGCCCGGCGCCGGCGAGCCCCCCCGCGTCGGCGACTGGCTGCTGGTTCAACCCCTGGACAACACGGAGCTCGTGCGCGTCCGCGCGCTGCTCGAGCGCCGAAGCTGGGTCGAGCGCCAGGCGGCCGGGAGGCGCGTCGAGCGCCAGATCGTCGCCACCAACCTGGACCGGGTCTTCATCCTCACCTCGCTGAACCAGGACTTCAACCTGCGCCGGGTGGAGCGCTACCTCTCCGCCGTGCGCGCCGGCAACGTCGAGCCGGTGCTGGTGCTGAGCAAGGCGGATCTGGCGCCCTCGGACGTCGCCCGCCACCTGCGTCAGCTCGAGCGCATCGCCGGGGAGGCGCCCGTCATCGCGGCCAGCGCGCTGTACCGGGAGGGCATGGACGAGCTGTTCGCCCTGCTGGGCCCGGGGCTGACGGTGGGGCTGATCGGCAGCTCCGGCGTCGGCAAGTCCACGCTGGTCAACGCCCTGCTCGGCGTGGACTCCCAGGCCACGCGCCCGGTTCGCGCCGGGGACGAGCGCGGCCAGCACCGCACCACCGGCCGCTCGCTGCACCTGCTCCCCGACGGGCGCGGGCTGCTGGTGGACACGCCGGGGATGCGCGAGCTGGCGCTGTGGAGCGGCGAGGGGCTGGACGGCACCTTCGCCGACGTGGACGCGCTGGCCTCGCAGTGCCGCTTCCGCGACTGCCAGCACGATGGCGAGCCCGGCTGCGCCGTCGAGGCGGCGATCGCGGCGGGCGAGCTGGACCCGGGCCGCCTGGAGAGCCACCGCAAGCTGGCCCGCGAGGCCGCCTGGCAGGAGGCGCGCGTCGACGTGTTCCAGCGGCGCGAGCTGCGGCGCAAGTTCGCCGCCAGGGTGCGCGAGGCGGTCAAACCCCGCTGGTAGGCCCGTGCGCCGGGTTAGAGCGGGTCCGGGAGACGCGATGCCCCGGACCCGCTTCGTCCACGATGTCGATGGCTACGCCTTCCTCAACGTCTGGGAGATGAGCGCGGGAGACTGGGCGCAGCTGCGAGACGTGCTCAGCGGCGCGGTGGCCTCGATCGCCAGCGTGCCGGCCTTCGCGACGCTGGGGGCGGCGGTGAGCAGCGCGCTGGCGCGCAAGCTGGGCGACGCGGTGCTGGCGC
>CAZKWG010000156.1:0-12367 GCA_964556105.1 uncultured Enterobacterales bacterium
AGGACGACGAGCCCATCGAGCACCGCTGGATCAACCGCTCCATCGAGAACGCGCAGAAAAAGGTCGAGGGCCACAACTTCAACATCCGCAAGAACCTGCTGGAGTACGACGACGTGCTGAACCAGCAGCGCAAGTCGGTTTACGACCTGCGGCGGCGGATTCTGCAGGGGGACGGGGTCCACGAGATCCTGAACGAGGCGGTGAGCAGCCTCGTGGACGACGTGGTGGACGAGGTGACGCCGGAGAAGGCCAGCCAGGAAGACTGGGACCTGCCGGGGCTTCGCGAGCGCCTGGATCGCATCTTCGGCGTGCAGTGGACGGAGAAGGACGAGGAGATCCGCGACTGGAGCTGGGACGAGCTCTACGACCGCGTGCGCGAGGACGCGCAGAAGGCCTTCGACGCGCGCCGCGCCGAGCTCGGCGACGGCCTCGCCGAGACGGGCCGCATCATGATGCTCACGTTCACCGATCAGCACTGGAAGGATCACCTGCTGGCGATGGATCGCCTTCGGGACGGCATCGGGCTGCGCGGCTACGGCCAGAAGAACCCCCTCCTCGAGTACAAGAAGGAGGGCTTCAACATGTTCCAGCTCATGAACGCGCTGCGCGACGAGGCCGTCATCTCCCGCCTGCTCAAGCTGGAGCGCAACCCGATGGAGAGCCTCGGCGGCATCTCGCCCAAGGCCGCCGGCCAGCGCCTCGCCGCGGGAGACTTCGGCGACGACGATGACGCGCCGAGCGGGCCCGCGCCGTCGCAGGTGTCGTTCTCGGGCGGCGCGCCGCTGGCCATCCCCGCTGGCGCGCGTCCTCCGCAGCCTCCGCCGCGCGCTGAGCCCGTCCGCCCCAAGATGGGCGACGAGGCGCGGGCGTTCGCGGCCGAGAACGGGATCGGCCGCAACGATCCCTGCCCCTGCGGGAGCGGCAAGAAGTTCAAGAAGTGCTGCTACCAGGAGCCCGCCGCGGCGCCTCCTTCGCCTGAAGCCGAGGGCGGCCTGGCCTGAGGTCGCCTTGCTCACCTCCCGGCCCCATGCTAACTGTGCCGGGCCCCGCCATGGGGACTTCCACGCCGGGTAAACACAGCTCTCCGGTGGTGCCGACGCCATTCAGGCGTCGGTCGGAGAGCGTGCCGGCGGACGCACAACCCGAATCCGCGGGTCTACTGACCCCGGGGAGCTACGATGCCCTCTGTTTCTCTGCGCGATCTGCTCGAGTCCGGCGTTCACTTCGGCCATCAGACCCGGATGTGGAACCCGAAGATGAAGAACTTCATCTACGGGGAGAAGAACGGGATCCACATCATCGACCTCCAGAAGACGGCGCGCGGCCTGGTTGAGGCCTGCCGCTTCGTGACCGGCGCGGTCTCGCGCGGTCAGAGCGTCCTCTTCGTCGGCACCAAGCGCGCCGCCCGGGAGATCGTCCAGGAGCAGTCGGCCCGCTCCGGGATGTACTACGTCAACAACCGCTGGCTCGGCGGGACGCTGACGAACTTCCAGACCGTCAAGAAGTCCATCGATCGGCTGAACGGCCTCGAGAAGGCCAAGGCCGAGGGCAAGTTCGACCTCCTCACCAAGAAGGAGGCCCTCGACCTGAGCCGCCGCATCGAGAAGATGGACCGCTCGCTGGCCGGTATCAAGCACATGAAGGGCCTGCCCGGCCTCCTCTTCGTGATCGACCCCAAGCGCGAGTACATCGCCATCCAGGAGGCGAACACGCTTCGCATCCCGGTCGTCGGGCTCTGCGACACGAACTGTGATCCGGACGGCATCCAGCACGTCATCCCGGGCAACGACGACGCCATCAAGAGCATCCGCCTCTTCACCACCGCCATCGCCGACGCGGCGCTCGAGGGCGGCGTGGCCGGTCGCGAGAGCTCGGGCGGCCTCGTGACGCAGTCCGACATGCTGGACGTCGAGATCTTCCGCCGCCGGGTGGACGACGACGCCGAGCAGGACGCTGGCGAAGAGGCCTGATTCCAGTTCTGACGTGGCCGCCTCAGGGCGGCCAGATATCTGAGGAGATCCCTGCTATGGCTATATCGTCCACTGACATCAAGAACCTCCGCGAGCGCACCGGCGCTGGCATGCTCGACTGCAAGAAGGCGCTCGAGGAGAACAGCGGCGACGTGGAGGCCGCGGTCGACTGGCTGCGCGCCAAGGGCATCGCCAAGGCCGCGAAGAAGACCGCTCGCGCCGCCACCGAGGGCGTCGTCGAGGCGTACATCCACGGCGGTGGTCGCATCGGCGTTCTGCTGGAGATCAACTGCGAGACGGACTTCGCGGCGCGGTCGGAGCCCTTCCAGAAGCTCGTGCGGGACGTCGCGATGCACATCGCGGCCTCGAACCCCGAGTTCGTCGGGCGCGAAGAGGTCGGCCAGGACGCTTTCGAGCGTGAGAAGGCCGTCCAGCTTCAGCGCGTGATGGAGGAGGGCAAGCCCGCCGCCGTCGCGCAGCGCATCGTCGATGGCCGCATGGCCAAGTGGTACGAGGACGTCTGCCTGCTCGAGCAGAAGTTCATCAAGGACGAGGACAAGACCGTTCAGCAGGTGCTCAGCGAGGCCATCGCGACCATCGGCGAGAACATCAGGATTCGCCGCTTCGTGCGCTTCGCCCTCGGCGAGGGGCTCGAGAAGAAGCAGGTCGACTTCGCCGCTGAGGTCGCCGCGCAGATGGCGGGCGGTCACTGAGCATGTCGGGCCCCGCCTACAAGCGGATCCTGCTGAAGCTCTCGGGTGAGATGCTGGCGGGTGATGCCGGCTACGGCATCCAGCCCGAGATCATCCAGCGATTCGCCCGCGAGGTCAAAGAGATCCGCGAGCTCGGGGTAGAGGTCGCCATCGTCATCGGCGGTGGCAACATCTTCCGCGGCGTCGCGGGGGCCTCGCGCGGCATGGACCGCGCGCACGCCGACTACATGGGCATGCTGGGCACGGCGATCAACGCCCTGGCGCTGCAGGACGCGCTCGAGGCCATCGGCGTGTTCACGCGCGTCATGAGCGCGATCACCATGGACCAGGTGGCGGAGCCCTACATCCGCCGTCGGGCCGTCCGTCACCTGGAGAAGATGCGCGTCGTCATCTTCGCCGCGGGGACCGGCAACCCGTACTTCTCGACGGACACCGCGGCGGCCCTGCGCGCCGCGGAGATCCACGCCGAGGTGATCCTCAAGGCCACCAAGGTCGATGGGATCTACTCGAAGGATCCGGTCAAGCACCCGGACGCGGTGCGCTACGAGACGCTGACCTACCTGGACGTGCTCCAGCAGGGGCTCAAGGTGATGGACGCCACCGCCGTGAGCCTGTGCATGGAGAACCGTCTCCCCATCGTGGTCTTCGATCTCAGCCAGCCGGGCAACATCCGCCGCGTCGTCTGCGGCGAACACATCGGAACCCGCCTCAACGCCTGAGCTCCGAGGAGCGTCATGTCGGACGAATATCTTCAGAGCATGAACGACGACTTCGTAAAGGTCGTCGATGCCTTCAAGCGCGAGCTCGCCAGCATCCGCACCGGGCGCGCCAGCCCGGCGCTGATCGAGCACCTGCAGGTCGAGGTGAAGAGCTACGGCGCCTCGATGCCGCTGAACCAGCTCGGCAGCGTGTCCGCCCCGGACGCGCGGCTCCTGGTGGTGAACCCCTGGGACAAGGGCACCCTGCGGGACATCAAGGAGGCCATCGCCAACGCCGGCATCGGCCTCAACCCCTCCGACGACGGCCAGATCATCCGCGTCCCCATCCCTGCGCTGACGATGGAGCGGCGCAAGGACATGGTGAAGCAGGTCGGCAAGATGACCGAGGAGGCCCGCGTCAAGGCGCGCGGCGTGCGGCGCGACTACAACGAGCTCTTCAAGGGTCTCCTGGACGACAAGGAGATCACCGAAGACGATCTCAAGCGCAGCCTCGAGAAGGTTCAGAAGGGCACCGACGAGATCATCAAGAAGCTCGACGAGCTCGCCCTGTCCAAGGAGAAGGAAGTCCTCGAGGTCTGATTCTTGGCTGTACCGCGTCACATCGCCATCATCATGGACGGCAACGGGCGCTGGGCTTCTGCCCGGGGCCTGGAGCGGGTCAAGGGCCACGAAGCGGGCGCCGAGAGCGTGCGCGAGATCACGCGCGCCTGCCGCGAGAAGGGCGTCTCTGCCCTCACGCTGTACAGCTTCTCCACGGAGAACTGGAAGCGGCCGGAGTCCGAGGTCTCGGCCTTGATGGGGCTGCTCGAGCGCTACGTCATGGGCGAACGGCGCGAGATCATGGACAACGGCATCCGGTTGCAGGCCATCGGCCAGATCGACCGGCTGCCGATGTTCGTGCGCATGCCGCTCAAGGCGCTGATACACGAGAGCCGCAAGAACTCCGGGATGGTGCTCACCCTCGCGCTCTCGTACGGATCGCGGGCGGAGATCGTCGAGGCCGCGCGAGAGCTCGCGCGCAAGGCGAAGGCGGGCAAGCTCAACCCAGAGGCGATCGACGAGACCGTCTTCTCCGGGCACCTGCAGACCGCAGGGCTACCGGACCCGGACCTGCTGATCCGGACATCGGGAGAGCTGCGCGTCTCCAACTTCCTGCTCTGGCAGATCGCCTACGCCGAGATGTACGTCACGGACGTGATGTGGCCGGACTTCCGAAGGCCGCAGCTCGACGCGGCGTTGGCGGCCTTCGGTCAGCGCGAGCGCAGGATGGGGCTCACCGGGGATCAGCTCCGCGCAGGGTCAGGCGGGACGGAAGGGAAGCGCTGAGCCTCCCCGCCGCCCGCGCCAGGACCACGATCAGGAGCTGAGCGCGCTCCGCACGTCACCCACCAGGTCGGTGCGCTCCCAGGCGAAGCCCTGGTCCTCACGGCCGAAGTGGCCGTAAGCCGCCGTGCGGCGGTAGATCGGGCGGCGCAGCTCGAGGCGCTTGATGATGTCCGCCGGCTTGGTCGGGAACATGTCGCGGATGACGCCGCAGAGGCGCTCGTCGGAGACCTCGCCGGTGCCGAAGGTGTTGATCATGATCGACACCGGCTCCGCCACGCCGATGGCGTAGGCGTACTGCACCAGCGCGCGGCGGGCATAGCCCGCGGCGACGATGTTCTTCGCGGCGTAGCGCGCCGCGTAGGCCGCCGAGCGGTCCACCTTGCTCGGGTCCTTGCCGGAGAAGGCGCCGCCGCCGTGAGCGCCGTGACCACCGTAGGTGTCCACGATGATCTTGCGGCCGGTCAGACCGCAATCGCCCATCGGACCGCCGACCACGAAGCGGCCGGTCGGGTTGACGAAGTAGCGGGTCTTCTTGTCCAGCAGGTGCGCCGGCAGGACCTTCTTGATCACGTCCTCGATGATCGTGTTGGAGATCGTGCCGTGCTCGTCGCCCGGGAGGGGCGCGTGCTGGGTGGAGATGACCACGGTGTCGATGCGGGAGGGCTTGCCGTCCCGGTACTCCACGGTGACCTGGCTCTTCGCGTCGGGGCGAAGCCAGGTGATGTCTCCGTTCTTCCGGACGCGGGCGAGATCCTCGAGCAGCTTGTGCGAGTAGAGGATGGTCATCGGCATGAGCTCGGGCGTCTCATCGCACGCGTAGCCGAACATCATGCCCTGGTCGCCGGCGCCCTGCTCCGAGAAGAGGCCCTGGCCCTCGGTCACGCCCTGGGAGATGTCCGGGCTCTGCTGCTCGACCGCGACGAGGATGCCGCAGGTGTTCCCGTCGAAGCCCTTGTCGGTGTGATCGAAGCCGATGTCCTTGACCACCTCACGAATGAGGGGAGGGTAGTCCACATGAGCGCGGCTGGTGATCTCACCAGCGATGACGACGAAGCCGGTCTTTACGAGCGTCTCACAGGCGACACGGGCGTGGCTGTCCTGCGCGAGGTGCGCGTCCAGAACAGCGTCCGAGATCTGGTCGCACATCTTGTCGGGGTGGCCTTCCGAGACCGACTCCGACGTAAAAAGGTAGTTCTCCAGAGCCATGGCGGGCGACTCCTGCCGCAGAGGTGTTTTTCGAGTGACGGCCAGTATTACGGACGCTTCCGACACCTGTCAAGCCGGATGGCTGAACTTGCCGAGAACCGACCTTCTGCGGCGGGGCATACGCCCCTGTTGGCAATCCCCCAGTCCTCGGGCATCCTTTAGGCCAGAGCG
Organism: uncultured Enterobacterales bacterium; assembly: GCA_964556105.1. Classification (GTDB taxonomy): domain Bacteria; phylum Myxococcota_A; class UBA796; order UBA796; family CAZKWG01; genus CAZKWG01. Next base: position 6,106 of record CAZKWG010000156.1, read on the forward strand.
CACTTCACTTCGGAGGTGCGCAGACTTCCGGCCTTGGACGTCCTGGAGCCTGCCCGGGCGGACGGAGTGGTCAGCGTATGAAGGTCGCCCTCATCAACCCGACGCCGGCTGATCATTACTCTCCTTGTACGCGCACGCTCAGCGCGAGCCTGAAGCAGGCCGGCCACGAGGTCCGGCTCATCTTCGTGCCGGCGGACACCTACGCGCACCTTCACCAGCGTGAAGGCTACATCATGCAGATGCCGCAGACCATGTCGGACGACCTGGTCGAGCTGGTCAAGGACTGCGACCTCGTCGGCGTCTCATTCCTGACGTCGATGTTCGACGTGGCCGTTCAGGCGACGCGCGCCATCCAGAAGGCCTACCCCGACAAGCCGATCGCCTGGGGAGGTTTCCACCCCACGACCATGCCGCGTCAGGCCCTCGAGTTCGTGGACATGGTCTGCGTCGGCGAGGGAGAGGACGCGCTCCTCGAGCTCGTCTCGCGCATGGAGGAGGGAAAAGACTACTCCGACGTTCGGAATTTCTGGTTCAAGGGCCCGCGCGGCAAGATCATCAGCAACCCGCACCGCCCCCTCATCCAGGACCTGGACACCCTGCCGTTCCAGGACTACTCGTTCGGGGACGACTGGTCCTACGATCTGGAGAGCCCTCACCTGGTCAAGCTGAACTGGGAGAGCTTCAAGGGCCGCATCGTCACCTACGCCGACCGCAACGGCGACCTGCGCCCGGCCTACAAGACCATGATCACCCGCGGCTGCCCCCACAAGTGCAGCTACTGCGGCGTCGCCTTCAACCACGACCTGTACAAGGGCCAGCGCTACCTGCGCCGCCGCTCCGTCGAGCACCTCGTGGCCGAGATCAAGCAGGTCGTCGCGCAGTACCCCGAGATCGGCATCATCCACTTCCAGGACGACGTGTTCTTCTCGACCTCCAACGAGGAGATCGTCAAGTTCTCCAAGGTCTGGAAGCGCGAGGTCGGCCTGCCCTTCCGCGCGCAGTGCAGCCCGACGACCATCAACGAGGAGAAGTACGCGGCCCTCATCGAGGCCGGTCTCTGCTTCACCGAGCTGGGCATCCAGACCGGGTCCAGCGAGACCATGCGCATGTACCGCCGCGGCATGACCAACGAGCAGCTGCTGAAGGCCGTTCAGATCATCAGCAAGTACAAGGACTTCATCCAGGTCCCCGACTACCACATGATCCTGGACAACCCCTGGGAGAACACCGAGGACGTGATGAAGGGCCTGCGGCTGCTCTGGACGCTGCCGCCGCCCTACAACCTCCTTCCTTCCTCGCTGGTTCCCTATCCGGGCACCGAATTCTACCACAAGGCCATCGAGGACGGCTACGTCACCGACGAGTACAACCAGATCTACCGCAAGGAGTTCCACAGCCCTCGCGGCAACTACATGAACTTCCTCTTCCTGCTCACCCTCTTCAACGGCCTGCCGCGGGAGGTCCCGCAGCTCCTGGCCCGTGACGAGATCGTCCGGCTGGCCAACCAGAAGAAGTACGACGAGCTGTGGGGGGCGGTCTACCGCGTGGGAGAGAACGTCCGCCGCGCGCAAAAGCTGAGCACCTTCGCGCTCAAAGGAAAGCTGCTGGAGATCACCTCGCTGCGGGAGCTCAAGCGCGTCGCCAACCAGATGAAGTAGCGGGCGGGCGCCGGGCTTGCCCTGCGCGCTCCGGCGTGGCACGTTTCTCCCGGGGGCTCGCGCCCCTGCCCGATCCCGGCTCGTCTGGAGCGTGACCATGACCCCTGCTGCTCTCGCGTCCGCGGCCTCGCGCCACGCCTCCATCCGGTGGGTCGGCGCGCCGCTGCTGCTCACCGGCCTGTTCGGGCTGCTGCAGGCCATCCTGGCCCTGCCCGGCCATGGCACCTGGCTGGACTTCGGGATGGGCATGTTCGGGACCGGCCTCGCGCTGGCCAGCTTCGGGGCCAACAACGACACGGCGCTGGCCCTGGCGCTGCAGGCTCATGAGGCCGCGCGCGGCGGCGCGCCCTCGCCGCTCAGCCCGGCGCTGGCCGAAGAGCTGGCGCAGGAGCTCGACGCGAACGCGACGGCCGTCTCGGAGCTCAAGCCCGCGCCCACCGTCGCGCTGGTGATTCCTTTTGTCTGCCTCGCGGTTCAGGCCGGGCTCGCCTGGCGACTGCTGGGCGGATGAGGGCTGAGCCTGCTCGCGTCGCGTTCATGGGGGTTGACCAGCAGATCCACCTCGTGGACACGCACGGGCGAGGCCACCGATCGCTGACCTTGCCGAAGATCCCGAGCGCCCTGGCGCGCTGGGGCTCGTACGCGGGAGCGGGCGTCTCCGCCTGGCCGTGCTGGTCGCCGGATGGGCGGTGGATCGCCTGCTTTCAGGCGACGGACGAGGACGCCTCGCCCGATGTCGTCGCCGCGGTGGAGGTGGACGGCGTCGAGGAGCGCGAGCTGCTTCGTCTGGAGGGGCGCGCGCCGATCTACTGCCGCTGGCACCCCGCGGGGAGGCTGCTGGCCGTCCTCACGCAGACGGAGCAGGAGCTGGAGCTGGGGGTGTGTGACCTGGACGAGCTGGGCAGCGTTCGGACGATCCAGCACGGAGTACCCCTCTTCTTCGCCTGGGCGCCCGAGGGGCGGCGCCTGCTCATGCACGTCGGCGCGCCCTCGGCGCCAAGCCGTCTGGTGCTGCACGATCTGGACGGCGATCTGGCCGGCGTGCCGCTGCCGGACACGCCCGGCTCCTTCTGCGCGCCGGTCTACGCGGGGGGGCGCCCGGTCTACGTCGGCGCCCACCTCGGGCGCTCCTGGCTCTGCGTCGCTCGCAAGGACGGGCGTCGCGCGGAGGCGCTCGGCGCCTTCGACGGGCTCATCGCCGTGATGCCCGACCCCACGGGGCCGCGCGTCGTCGTCGGCGCCGCACCTCGCGGCGAGGGGACCCCTTACCAGGGCCTCTGGCTCGCGCCGCTGGACGGCGGTCCCATCGAGCGCCTGACCGAAGACCCCTGCATGGCCTTCTTCTGGGATCCACGCGGCGGGCGCCTCGTGACCGCCTCCGTGGACCTCATGGCGAGCTGCCTGCGCTGGCGCCTGCTCGACGTCGAGACCCGTCAGACCCGCGAGCTCTCCTTGTTCTGGCCGAGCCGGGAGCTGCTCTTCTACCTGCACTTCTTCGAGCAGTTCGCCAGCAGCCACAGCCTGATCTCCGCCGACGGGCGCACCCTGGTCTACGCCAGCTACGCCGCCTCGGAGCAGGGCACCGCCGAGGGCACACGCTGCCACGTCCTCGCGCTGGACCTCGACGATCCCGATCCCCAGCCCCGCTCGCTCGGGGAGGGCACCTTCGGCGTCTGCTCGCCGGTCTGAGACAGGCGACCGCGCGAACCCGGCGCGCGGAGCCCGATCAGGTTAGCCCTTGCGCCAAAGGAGCTGCCTTGCCGATCAAGGACGTCGTCATCGCCGCGTTGTCGCGGCCCGCCGCGCGGATCGTCGATGCGCCCGTGCGCGAGCTCATCGACCAGGCCCTCGCCGATCGTGGTTATGCCAGCCCCGCCGAGATCGCGCAGCTCCGTGACGAGCTGCGCGCGCTGAAGGGGCAGGTGGACGCGCTCCCCAGCAAGCTGGGGGCCCTGGAGAAGCAGCTCGCGCGCCTGACCGAGGAGAGCGCCAGCTTCCGCGAGATGGCGCAGCGCGCCGAGCTCGCCGCCGCGGACGCCCGCGCGCGCGTCGCCGAGGCGGATGGTCGCGCCGCCGAGGCCGAGTCCCGCCTGAGCGCCCTCGAGCGCTCCCTGGCCGAGCGCCCTGCCGCGCCCGCGCCCGCGCCCGCGCCCGCGCCCGCGCCCGCGCCCGCGCCCGCGGCCTGCAAGGTAGACGGCTGCAAGCGCCACAGCGCCGAGCAGGGCCTCTGCCGCCCCCACTTTCTCGCCTGGAAGGCCGGTCGTCTCCCGGGTTTCGTCAGCCCCGAGGGTCTGGTGGACCTGGGGGGAGCCCCGGCGCGCGTCGCCCTCGCCCATGCGGGCCAGGCCTACACCGTAGATGGCGCTCAGGTCCGGGTGGACGGCGTCACCGTGCCGGCGCAGGCGCTCTGATCGACTTTGGAGGATCGGATGAACGACAGACTGCAACGCCTCGGGCTCGGCCCGCTCAACAGCGGCGCCTGGGTCGGCGCTCGGCCTCTGGACACGAGCGCGGGCACCACCATCGGCTCCGAGGATCCCGCCACCGGCCAGACCCTGGCCTCGGTGGGCTACGCCTCCGCCGCGCAGCTCGATGAGGTGGTCTCTGCCGCCGAGGCCGCCCAGCGCCGCTGGCGTCTCGTGCCGGCCCCCCGCCGCGGCGAGATCGTCCGCCAGATGGGCGAGGCCCTGCGCGCCCACAAGGAGGATCTCGGCTGGCTCGTCACCCGCGAGGTGGGCAAGATCCGCTCCGAGGGCCTGGGCGAGATCCAGGAGGCCATCGACATGGCCGACTTCTCGGTCGGCCTGTCTCGCCAGCTCTATGGGCTCTCGATGCACTCCGAGCGCCCTGGTCACCGCATGTACGAGCAGTGGCACCCGCTCGGCACCATCGGCGTCATCACCGCGTTCAACTTCCCGCACGCCGTCTGGGCCTGGAACGCGATGCTCGCGCTGGTCTGCGGGGACGCCGTCGTCTGGAAGCCCAGCTTCAAGGCGCCCCTCACCGCGCTGGCCACGCACCGGCTGCTCGCCGATGTCCTCGAGCGCAACGGCTTCGGCGACCTGCTCGGCCTGATCGTCGGCGCGGACGCCGTGGTCGGCGAGGGGATGATCCGCGACCCGCGTATGCCGCTGATCAGCGCCACCGGCTCCACCCGCATGGGTCGCCACGTGGGCCAGGTGGTCGCCGGGCGCCTCGGGCGCTGCCTGCTGGAGCTCGGCGGGAACAACGCCATCCTGGTCGAGCGCGACGCCGATCTCGAGCTCGCCCTGCGCGCCATCCTCTTCGGCGCCGTGGGCACCGCCGGGCAGCGTTGCACGACGACGCGCCGCCTCTTCCTGCACAAGGACGTCTCAGACGCCGTCACCCGCCGGCTCATCGCCGCCTACGCGGCCGTGCGCATCGGCGACCCGGAGGACCCGAGCACGCTCATGGGCCCCCTCATCGACGCTGGCGCGGTCCAGGGCTACCTGCACGCGCTCAGCGAGGCCCGCGCGCAGGGCGGCGAGATCCTGGTCGGCGGCGAGGCGCTGCCGGGTCCCGGCCACTTCGTGAAGCCTACGCTCGTGCGCGCGCGCCCGGACATGGGCGTCTGCCGCGAAGAGACCTTCGCGCCCATCCTCTACATCATGGAGTACGAGGACCTCGAGGACGCCATCGCCTGGAACAACGACGTCCCGCAGGGGCTCTCCTCGTCGATCTTCACCGGCAGCTTCCGCGCGTCTGAGCGCTTCCTCGCGCCCCACGGCAGCGACTGCGGCATCGCCAACGTCAACATCGGCACCAGCGGCGCCGAGATCGGCGGGGCCTTCGGCGGCGAGAAGGAGACGGGCGGCGGGCGCGAGGCTGGCTCGGACGCCTGGAAGGCGTACATGCGGCGTCAGACCTGCACGCTCAACTACAGCGCCGAGCTGCCCCTGGCGCAGGGGGTTCGCTTTGACCTCTGAGCCGCGCCCCTCGCGCGCCGGGCGCGCCGTCGTGGACGTCCTCCTCAGCGCCAGCGTGGTCTTCGTCGCGCTCCTCGTGGCGGCCTGGGTGATGATGCCGGACTTCCAACGAGGGGTTCGCGCGATCGCCAACGACCTCGAAGAGCGATTGTCACGATAAGTCAAGAGAAGCAGCCTCGCGAGGGCACTCTGCGAGAGTACGCCAGAATCGCGGACAACTGCACGCCCGCTCACCCTGCTCAGGGCAAGAAAATTGTCAGGTGGTGTGTTGCCACCGCTTCGCCTTCAAAGTAATCTGCTGCTGGTGACCCATTCCTTCTACAGGAGACGCAATGAGCCTGTTCAATTTCCGGTACGCGACCCTTCTCTTCGGCTCTGTCCTGGCCTTCGGCCTCGCTGGCTGCCCCGGTGACACCGACAAGGACACCGGTGAGGGCGAGGGTGAGGGCGAGGGTGAGGGCGAGGGTGAGGGCGAAGGCGAAGGCGAAGGCGAAGGTGAGGGCGAGGGTGAGGGCGAAGGTGAGGGCGAGGGTGAGGGCGAAGGCGAGCTCGGCGCCGTCGGCTACTTCATCGTCGGCAAGTATGATGGCGGCTGGGACTGCATCAACTACTACGACACCTACGGCGCCGACATCTCCGACGAGCTGAGCTGCGACG